>NZ_JBMQOB010000004.1:0-56228 GCF_053551015.1 Arcticibacter sp.
AGACACACCTCCTTGTCTCGGTGGCGGAGAATATGGGAAACCAGCAATGGCTAACCACTCCTTGAAGGTTCGATTCCTTCCCTTACAGCTCCTTTCAATAATTTAGGTTTATAATTGGTTAGTTTGAGCTCTCGCCCATCGAGAGCTTATTTTTTGTTTACACAAATTGTACTGATAAACCTTTCGAATTAGCGTATTTTTAAATTTTCATATTTTTTCTTAAAACATTTGCAATTTACATTCGAGAGTTGTTATATTTGTTTTAACACTTCGAAAGAAGAAACACTGTAGGGTGGTGAAACTGGCAGACACACCTCCTTGTCTCGGTGGCGGAGATTATGGGAAATCCGGAAACGGGCTAACCACTCCTTGAAGGTTCGATTCCTTCCCCTACAGCCCTTTCATATAATTTAGGTTTATAATTGGTTAGTTTGAGCTCTCGCCCATCGGGAGCTTTATTTTTTTACTCCTTTTTTCCAAAAGTCCATATTCCATATAAATTAATAACCGCCATTACACTTGTATGTGACAAATGTCACCGGGATCCCTTGTTGATATTCAGGAAATTTGGATGATCAAATTAGAATAACGTGAAATACATTATCATAGGAGCTGTAGCAGGCGGAGCCAGTACCGCAGCACGCCTAAGGCGTTTAGACGAGCATGCCGAGATCGTCATCTTTGAAAAGGGACAGTATATTTCTTATGCCAACTGTGGCCTTCCTTATTACATAGGAAACGTCATCAAAGATAGGAATAAGCTGTTCGTTCAAACGGCTACCTCTTTTTCAACCCGCTTTAACGTGGATGTAAGGGTAAATACCGAAGTAATTGCCATCAACCGGCATTCCCGCTCCGTTACCGCCATAGACCTCGAAAGCGGTGAGGCTTACTCTGAGTCGTATGATAAGCTGGTACTTTCCCCTGGTGCCACTCCTGTGCGCCCTCCCTTACCGGGCATTCAGCACAAAGGCATCTTCACCGTACGCAACGTAGCTGACACCGACTATATCAAAGCTTTTGTTGCCGATTCGAACGCTAAGAAGGCCGTAGTTATTGGCGGCGGGTTTATCGGCCTTGAAATGGCTGAAAACTTTCAGGAGCTGGGCCTCGATGTCAGCATTGTCGAAATGAGTAACCAGATTCTCTTGCCGGTAGACCTTCCCATTGCAGCAATTGCTCAGAAGCATCTCCGCGAAAAAGGGATCGGGCTCCATCTGAATACCAGCGTGACGGGATTCGACTACGTGGACTCCCGGCTGCAAGTGCTGCTGAAGGACAAGCCGGCATTGGAAGCGGACCTGGTCATCCTGTCTATCGGTGTGCGCCCCGACACGCGCTTAGCCCAGGATGCTGGACTGAAGATCGGAGATGCTAAAGGCATTTGGGTAAATGAATACCTGCAGACCTCTGATCCGGATATCTATGCAGTGGGTGATGCGATCGAATTTCCGAACCCCATTTCTCATCAGCCAACAGTCACCTTTCTGGCTGGTCCTGCGAACAAGCAGGGGAGGATATGTGCAAACAACCTGGTGCACGGGCATGTGCAGCAATACAAAGGATCTATCAATACCGCCATCGTCAAAGTATTTGATCTGACGATAGCAGCTGCGGGAATGGCCATCAAGCATCTCGAGCAAAACAAAATCCCATACAAGACCACAACCATTCACGGCAACTCGCACGCAGGCTACTATCCGGGCGCGAGGCTGATGACCCTCCAGATTGCGTTCTCGCCTGACAAAGGCATACTGTTGGGCGCACAGATTATCGGTGGTGAAGGGGTAGACAAGCGTATCGATTTGCTCTCCTCCGTTATTTGCAACCAGGGGACGATCTATGACCTGAGCGAATTTGAACATGCCTACGCGCCGCCATTTTCTTCCGCAAAAGACCCGGTTAATATGGCTGGATTTGTAGCTGAGAATATTTTGCTCGACGGACTTAAGGTTGTCGAGTGCACAAGGCTTGATCCTGTTGATGAACAGGCGGCCCTGATCGACGTCCGCACACCTGTGGAATACAGCAAGGGAACCATCGACGGTGCTGTTAACATCCCGCTCGATGAGATCAGGGGACGGCTCGCAGAAATTCCTGTTGATAAGCCTGTGCATATCTTCTGCCAGCAGGGCATGCGGGGATATCTGGCCCAGCGTATTCTGGTCCAAAGCGGATTCAGAGACGTGACGAATCTTTCAGGAGGATACCTGCTCTGGAAGACCTATAATGAGGAGCTGGAACAACAGGCAGATCTGCAGGACTGGCTGAAATATAAATAAACAGGAAAGGACCTCTCGAAGGTCCTTTCTTGTGTATATAAACGGCCGCACGCGGCTATTGCCTAATGGGGCAGCTTGTCTTTGAATACGCCGTACCCATAGGTACCGAGAAGAGCACCCAGAACCACAATGAGCATCGGCCAATAACCATGTCCGATATTGACGAACATAGGACCCGGACAAGCACCTGTCAGTGCCCAGCCCAGTCCGAAGATGGATCCCCCGATCAGGTAGCGACGCCAGCTTTTGGTCTTATCGCGAAACACAATCGGGTTTCCCTGAACATCCCGGATATGGAATTTCTTGATCAGATAGACGCCGATAACTCCCAGGATCACCGCTGTGCCGATGATTCCGTACATATGGAATGACTGGAAGCGGAACATCTCCTGGATACGATACCAGGATATCGCTTCTGACTTGGACATGATGATCCCGAAAATCAAGCCTGTCAGTATATATTTTATTCCTTTCATCTTAAAAAATTAATGGCATTAAAAGGTGTGTCATAATCAGGCCGCCTATAAAAAATCCGACAACCGCGATTAGTGAAGGTACCTGCAAGTTAGAAAGTCCACTGATGGCATGGCCCGAGGTGCAGCCTCCCGCATAGCGGGTGCCAAAGCCAATGAGCAGTCCTCCGATCAATAGCAGAACAAGGCTCGCGGGCGAAGAAAATGCCTCGGAACCAAACAGCTGCGATGGGTTTAATTCACCGTCGAAAGCAATCCCTAAGGTTTTCAGGTCCGCAATCGTCGCTGCCGATAGGTCCATCGGCTGATCACTTTTCAAAAAAGTGGATGATACTATACCTCCCAGGACGGAGCCGACAAGGAACAGCAGGTTCCATTTTTGTGTCTTCCAGTCGAAGTCGAAAAACTTTACTTTTTTTCCTGCACCTGCAATGGTGCATATCGTTCGCAGGTTCGACGAGAAGCCAAATGACTTTCCGAAGAACAGCAATATCAGCATTATGAATGCCATAGCGAGACCCGAAGTGTACCAGGGCCACGGCTGTCTAAGTAACTCCAGCATTTTGATTAGGATAATGTTGTTGGACAAACAAAGGGGCTTAGTTCAAAGCTTCCTGATTCTTTCAGCGCTTTGAATCCACCCTTAACATCGATTAAATTGTTGTATCCTCGGGCTCTCAGTATAGAGGCGAAGATCATAGACCGGTAACCACCTGCACAATGAACATAATAGGGTTTCTCCCTGTCCACCTGGGCCATAGCCTCATTGATAAGGTCGAGCGCTACGTTCTCTGAGCCTATAAGGTGCTCTGAGGCATGTTCAGCAGGTTTTCTCACGTCGAGAATATTGACTTTTTCGCCTTTTTGAACTCGTTCTGCCAGCTCATCAGGGCTGATCGATTCGAGTTGGTCCATCTCTTTCCCAGCAGCCTTCCAGGCTTCGATACCCCCTTTCAGGTAGCCAATCGTGTTATCATAGCCAACCCTGGCCAGCCGTGTGACCACTTCTTCTTCGCGCCCTTCTTCTGTAATGATCAGCAGCTCCTGCTCAATATCAGAAACCAGGGTCCCTACCCATGGAGCGAAGCTTCCGTCAATACCTATGTTGATGGAGTTAGGAATAAATCCTGCAGCAAAGATCTGCGGATTCCGTGTATCGAGGAGCAGTGCGCCTGTCTCATTTGCCAGGGTCTCAAATGCCTCCGGCCCGAGCGCCTGAGTGCCTTTTTTCAATACGCTGTCAAAGCTGTCGTATCCTTCTTTGTTCAGCTTCACGTTGAGGGGAAAGTAGGCAGGAGGGGGCGTCAGGCCATTCGTAACTTCCCTGATAAATTCATCCCGGGTCATGTTTTCCCGTAGCGCATAATTCGTTTTCTTCTGGTTGCCCAGAGTGTCTTTAGTTTCCTTGCTCATGTTCTTGCCGCAGGCCGATCCTGCGCCATGAGCCGGATAAACAATGATCTCATCGCTCAGAGGCATGATCTTGCTCCGCAGTGAATCGAATAAGGTTCCCGCAAGCTGCTCCTGGGTCATGTGAGCTGCTTTCTGTGCAAGATCCGGGCGCCCCACGTCACCGATGAAGAGGGTGTCGCCGGAGAAGAGCGCGGTAGCCTGTCCCTGCTCATCGATCAGCAGGTAGCATGCAGACTCCATCGTGTGCCCCGGGGTGTGCAATACTTTAATTTTGATGTCGCCGATTGCAAACTCTTCGTTGTCTTTCGCGATATAGGCTTCAAAACCGGGATCAGCATCAGGACCGTAAATAATAGCAGCGCCTGTTTGTCTCGACAGATCCACGTGTCCTGAAACAAAGTCCGCATGGAAATGCGTTTCAAAGACGTATTTGATAGTTGCTTCGTTCTTCTGTGCCTTTTGAATATACGGGCGCACTTCCCGCAGCGGATCGATGATGGCCGCCTCATTTCCCGATTGGATGTAGTATGCACCCTGTGCCAGGCATCCGGTATATATTTGTTCAATGATCATATTAGTTGATTTTGCTGAAACTTGTTGATAGTTCAAAGTTCGACATTTGCTGAAACACCCTCGGTGATTTTAGTTACACAAGAAAAGATTTGCTGATTTCCCTGCCAAGTATGTAG
Organism: Arcticibacter sp.; assembly: GCF_053551015.1. Taxonomy (NCBI): domain Bacteria; kingdom Pseudomonadati; phylum Bacteroidota; class Sphingobacteriia; order Sphingobacteriales; family Sphingobacteriaceae; genus Arcticibacter; species Arcticibacter sp. The sequence goes on from NZ_JBMQOB010000004.1 coordinate 4,858, forward strand.
AGGGCCATGATCAGGACGAACCATCCAAAGCCCTTCTTTAGCTTCTCTGCCGGAATCTTTCTGCTGAGTCGCTCCCCAATAAATATTCCGCCCGAGGCGATCGCGCTTACCGCAAGAAGGAAGCTCCAATGAATACTAAAGTGCCCAAGGTCTCCCACAAAGCCCATCAAAGAGTTGATGGCAATAATGGCGAGTGATGTTCCTACCGCCTTCTTCATCGGCAGCTTCAGCAGGAACACCAGCGCAGGAATCAGGAGAAAACCGCCTCCGGCTCCCAGAAGCCCGGTAATTAGCCCGATGCCGACACCGTACGCAATAAGCTTGACGAAGTGGAGGTCGAGGGGGCGTTCCTCTGCAGCGTCAACCGGATCCTGATCCCGGATCATGCTCGCGGAAGCCATCAGCATCAGTATGCCAAAAAGGACTAGTGTCAAAAAGGAGCTGGTAAGGGTAATGCCCCCGGGGGTGACGATATTCTGTGGGATCAAAGGCACCAGGAACTTCCGTACGGAGAACACTGTAAAAAGAGAGGCAGATCCGAAGGGCATAGTTGTTTTCCAGCTTACCAGCCCACTCCTGACATTATTGACTGCACCTACCAGACTGGTCGATCCGACAATAAAAAGTGAATAAGAGGTGGCCAGAATAGGATCTATCTGGAAGAGGTACACCAAAACCGGTACTGTCAGGATAGAGCCTCCTCCTCCGATGAGACCTAAAGAAACTCCTATTAGTGCAGATGCGATATAGCCGGTTACTTCCATCATGTTATTTTAATAACACAAAGATCGTCAGAAGCAAGTCCAGGCACGGTGACAATTGTCACACTACCTTTTCCACTCGATGTAGTTCCGGTGTAATACCACATCTCCGCGCTGCTCCATCTTCTTTAGCAGGCGGGAAATTACCTCCCGGGAGGTGCTCAGGTCATTTGCCACTTCCTGATGGGTGATGTTTAGCTGACGGGTTTGCAGCTTCTGATACTGTTGTTTCAGGTAGAATTCCAGCCGCTCGTCCATGTTTTTGAAGACAATGTTGTCAATCATCAGAAGGAGTTCTTCATAGCGGTTCCGGTATGTTTCGAGCACAAAGTAATACCAGGTTTTGTGTTCCTTCATCAGCTCATCCATCAGCTGTATCGGTATGAGCAGCGCAACGGTGTCGTCTACTGCTTTGGCCATAACCTCACTGGTCTCCTGCCTGGCGGCACATATCATCGACAATGCACAAGCGCTGCCTGGTTCGATGTAATACATAAAGAATTCGTTACCGTCTTCGCTCTGCCGGTACAATTTCACACGGCCTTCTACAATAAGCATGGTAGAACGAAAGTACTGGCCCGGTGACATCATGATATCCCCGGCGGTAAAATGCTTGACCGCGCAATTCTCAACGAGCTTTTCCCTGAGTGCAGGTTCAAACTGAGGGAAGAGCCGGTCCAGGTATCCGGATGCTGTTTGTTCATGGGTCATATACAAAGATATTGATAAAGCACCAGATGCGTGTGTGATCGGAACGTTGTTTGTACGCCAGCGTATACAGCGCGACATAAGTCCCGGGCAATCAAGCCTTGCAGGCAGAGGCAGGCTTGGCCCTGGAATGCCCGTATTTCCCTAGTTGAGGTTGTATTTATTTGATTTGATCGTGGTAACCCTTGCTGCAAATATGATGGCAATAATCAGGAGGCCTGTTATAATGCAGACACACAATTGTAAGTTAGATATCAGGTCTGATTTGGCTACATCATTCTTTAGTTCGTTGACCAGTGAAGTGCCAACGTTCGACTGAATCCGTGTGAGGCGCGAGAGGTGATCCATCATCTTCCTGTGACTTGCCAGGGCCTGTTGAGAAAAGGCCAGCTGCGCGGCTTCTCTTGAGCGGTGAGTATTGAGGTTCACGATGGTAGTCTCTAATAGCAGGTATTCTTCCAGGTTTCGTTTAAGTCCGTTAAAATGCAGCTTTTCTTCATCCACAAAGTAGGTCTTTTCATACTTGCCTATAAGCGAGCGGATCTTCTCGTTTTGCCTGATAAGCTGCTGTCTGATTAATGTAGAGGATGTGTCGGACGCATTCAGGTAAGCCTCGAGCTGGTCGCGCTTTTGATAGGTCACTTCTGCCAGAAAAAAAAGGTCGGTAGCCGGAATCAGCCGGTCAGCATATATCGAAAGTACGGCTTTGTTGATGTTGTTAATATTTCGGCTCTCCAACAGAGTGAAAAGGGTGATGCAAAAGATGATTGATCCGAGAATGCAGACGATTTTAAACTTTTGAGGAATAGCGTAGATCCATTTCATAGGGCAGAATGATTTGGGTGAGTGGACGTAATATACGTAAAATACGTGGCAGGGGCTATAAAAAGTAAAGACCGGCCTGAGCCAGTCTGTTACTACTTAATACTCCAACCCCTTGGTTCTTTACTGCGGAGGGGACCGCAGTTATTTAGTTCTTTCCAAATGGAATAGATAACAATGGTACTTTTGAGCGGGAAGCCATGATACGGGTCTTGCTTCTGTGGACGAGTGAATCCCAAAGGCCATGTTTCTGAGGAACCATGACAAGCAGGTCCGCATTATACTCGTTTACACCCCTTTCAATTCCTTCGATAACACTTGAACCGTCAATATCGCGGTAGCTATGGTTAAGACCCTCAAACTGTTCTTTCAGTGCTGACTGACCAATTGAGCCGGTAACAAGTGCTTCTTCAGTTTTCTTCATGAGCTTGTCAACGTGCAGCACCTGAACTTCGGCTTTCATGTCGGAAGCAATATCGCGAAGCTTGGTCAGTGTTGCGTTTGCTGTAGGGCACTTCTCGTCGCAAGCGAATAAGATTTTGCTCATTCCCTTGAATTTGGCGTCCTGAGGGATGACCAGTACAGGATATTTAGCATGAGCAATGATGGAGGTGGTTGTATTTCCGAAAAGTTTCTGATCGATACTGTCACCTCTCATACCCATCACGACCAGTTCAGCCTGGTATTCATCCACCATTTTGTCCAGCTCTTCCTGAATTTCAGCAAGTTTGCTTACGGTGCTCACTTCGATGTCGTATGTGCAGGCTGTTTTCAGCGCGACGTATTCGAGTGATGCTTTGTTGGATGCAATCATCTTTTCAATTCCGGAAGCAGGCAGCAGCGTATTGGCAGCATGCGTCGGAATGACAAAGGAGTTGAATAGAACTAACTTCGCATTTGCAATTCTGGCCAGTGCAGCTGCATATTCTAATGCGTTGTTTGCGTCTTTTGAGAGGTCGGTTGCTACGATGATAGTTTTCATGATCGTGGGGTTTTTGTATGTTTCAAAGATAAGCTGGCCCGGGAGAAGAAAATGTGACTTGGATTACCAAAAACCGTAATCCTCATTGCCTTCGAAGGGCGCTGAACTTAGTTTCTCATATTGATATACTGTAAAGGCTGACCGAAATCTTCTGTTCTGCACAGGGAGATCACAGCCTGAAGGTCGTCGATCTTCTTGCCCTGCACGCGTACCTGATCATCCATAATGGAAGCCTGCACTTTGGCGCCGCTGTCTTTGATCTTCTTCACGATCTTCTTTGCCGTTTCTTTATCTATTCCTTCCTTAATCTTGATCTCCTTCCGGATCATATTGCCGGAGGCATAGTGATCTTTTCCCGTTTCCAGGGAGTTCGGATCAAGACCCTGTTTGACCATCCTTGAAATGATCGAATCGATAATCGCTTTCAACCGCATGTCGTTTTCAGTCACGACAGTTATCTCATTGGTTTTTTTGTCCAGATCGACGGTACTCTTTGAGTCATTAAAGTCATATCTGTTCAGGATCTCCTTTTTTGCGTTGTTGATGGCGTTGTCAAGAGTCTGAGCGTCAATTTTACTTACAATATCAAATGAAGGCATAATACTAGTTTTATATGGTGGTAAACTTACAGATTTATATGCATAAACGAGATTCCGGAAACATGTTCAGGCGATCATGGTTTAAGAAGAATAATATTAATTTAACATTAAATTCGACAGCTTTGCGCGTTAACGGATGGTCCGTATAGAACTAATTTAAATGGCTAAGGGAAATATACAGCTCACAAATCGTGAAATCAGTTGGTTGTACTTCAATGAGCGTGTATTGCAGGAGGCGGCAGACGTAACGGTGCCCCTTATTGAAAGGATCCGTTTCCTGGCTATATTCTCTTCCAACCTCGATGAGTTCTACAGAGTGCGTGTCCCCACCCTCAACCGTCTGGCCAATATTAACGCAAAGGCGAAGGAACTGCTGGGCTATAACCCGAAGAAGATCCTGAAGGAGATCAAAGATATCGTGGTGAACCAGGAGTACCGCTTTGATGATCTTTACGAAAATGTAATCATCAAGGAGCTCGAAGCCGAACGCATCTTTATCATTAACGAACGGCAGCTGAACGTGAAGCGGGGAGAGTTCATCCGGGAATATTTCCGGGAGAAGCTTCTTTCTACCCTGGTGCCCGTGATGTTGGATGATAATAAGCCATTTCCGGAACTGAAAGACCGCGGGATCTACTTCTTTGTTCGGCTCAGCAAAAAGGATAAGCGGCAGAAGGTGCAGTATAGCCTGATTGAAATTCCCCTGGATGCTCTTGATCGCTTTGTTGTGCTGCCCGAGACCAATAACCTCAAGTTTGTTATCCTTCTCGATGATATTATCCGCTACTGCCTGGATGATATCTATTTTATTTTTGACTATCCGGAGGTGGAGGCCTATTCCATTCAGCTCACGCGGGATGCTGAGCTCAGCCTCGATACCAATGTCAGTGAAAAGTTTATCGATACACTGAGTAAGAGTTTGCAGAAGCGGAAAAAGGGAAAACCGATGCGGCTCTTATACGATAATAATATCCCCTTGTCGATGCTGAGCTATCTGGTGGCAAAGCTGGACCTGATACCGGATTCGCTTATTCCGGGCAGCCGTTATCATAACTTCAAAGACTTCATTAATTTCCCGAATGTGGGAAGGCCTGAACTGGAATATTCCAGGGATGTTCCGCTGAAGGTAAGGGACCTTGATCTGAGCAAGAGTATATTCAGCCAGATGGCAAAGCGCGATTACCTGATCAACCTTCCCTACCAGTCTTTCGACTATATCATCCATTTCATGCGTGAGGCTGCTATCGATCCGAAGGTGACCGAGATCAGCATCACCTTGTATCGTCTTGCTGCCAATTCGCGGGTGATCAACGCGCTCATCAATGCGGCTAAGAACGGTAAAAAGGTGAACTGCCTGGTGGAGTTAAAGGCACGGTTTGATGAGCAGAACAATATCTATTGGATGAATAAACTGGAAGAGGAGGGCGTGAACGTAAGCTATGGATTGCCCGACTATAAAGTTCATTCGAAGATCTGTCTCGTAACCCGGATGGAGAAGGGTAAGCCGGTTTACTATGCGAGTCTGGCTACCGGAAACTTCAACGAGAAGACCTCGCGGATCTACTGCGATCATAGCCTGTTTACAACGCACCAGGGGATAGCTAATGAATTGAAGCGACTCTTCAGGGCGCTCGACAAGAAGATGTTCCTCGACAACTATAAATACCTGGTGGTGTCGCCATTGGAAACACGAAAAAAGGTCTATGCGCTGATCGATCAGGAGATCCGGAACGCACAGGAGGGTAAGCCCGCATATATGGTACTCAAAATGAACAGTCTGGCCGACGAAGAGATGATCGGTAAGCTGTATGAGGCCAGCAATGAGGGTGTGAGAATCCAGCTGATCGTGCGGGGCATGTGCTGCCTGGTTCCCGGTGTGCCGGGCATGAGCAAAAACATCGAAGTGATCAGTATCATCGACAAGTACCTGGAACACGCGCGGGTGTGGATCTTTGGAAATGGCGGTAAGGAACTGATGTTTCTCTCATCGGCCGATTTCATGACGCGCAACCTCGATCAGCGTGTGGAGGTCGGTTTTCCGATCCTCGATCCTGTGGTCAGGCAGGAGCTGAGGGATATCATCGATATTCAGCTCAGAGATAATACCAAGGCACGCGAAATTAATGCGGCGAATACGAACCGGTATCGCCGGACGGAGGACCCCGACAAACACAGGGCACAGAAAGACATTTACTTATACCTAAAAAATAAAGCAATAAAGTGAGATACGCAGCTATAGATGTTGGATCAAATGCCATTCGCCTGTTAATCGCAGATATTAACCAGGATGGCAAGGAAGTTACATACAAAAAGAACACGTTTATCCGGGTGCCGCTGCGTCTGGGGGACGATGCCTTTCTGGATAAGAAGATCAGTGAGCGCAAGGCCGATGAGCTGGTAAAAACCATGACGGCTTTCAAGTTGCTCATGGAAGTGTACAACGTGTCGGATTACATGGCCTGTGCAACTTCTGCAATGCGGGAGGCGACGAATGGTGATGAAGTGACAAAACGGATCAAAGAGGAGGGTAATCTGGATCTGCAGATCGTTGAGGGGCAGACGGAGGCCAACATCATCTACTCGACACATATTGCCGAAGAACTTGATTTTAACAAGAACTACCTCTACATCGATGTTGGGGGAGGTAGTACTGAGCTTTCCATATTCACAAAAGGGAATGTGGAAGTATCGCGGTCTTTTCCAATTGGAACGGTTCGTATGCTCGACAATGCAGATACGCCCGAAACCTGGGAGGAGATGAACAAGTGGATCAAGGCGAACACACGCATCTACAAGAACCTGGTTGGCATCGGAACGGGCGGAAACATCAACAAGCTGTTCCGCTTGTCGGGAGAGAAGGAAGGCAAAGCGCTGAGCATCGCGAAGCTGAACGAGATGTACCAACACCTCAGTTCATTCTCACTGAAGGAGCGTATTGGCGTCCTGAAGCTGAACCCCGACCGCGCGGATGTAATCATTCCGGCGTCGGAGATCTACCTGACGGTAATGAAATGGGCTTCTGTGAAGCAGATCTATGTGCCCCGGGTCGGAATGGCAGACGGAATTATACAGGTACTTATAGATAAGAATTTAAAATCATAAGTTTGCAGCTCTTAACTTGGCATTGAGCTTATGAGCGTACTGCTTTTTACATGTATCCTCCTGATTGGCGCGATAGCGGCCGGTTTGGTGGGTGCTCTGACCGGATTAGGGGGAGGTGTAGTGTTGATTCCCCTGCTTACTTTGATCTTTGATGTGGACATCCGGTATGCGATCGGATGCGCCCTGGTTTCTTCCATCGCCACTTCGTCCGGATCAGCCGCGGCCTATATCCGGGAGGGGATCACCAACATCCGGATCGGGATGTTTCTGGAGATCGCCACCACCACGGGAGCAATCATCGGTGCTCTTATCGCTGTTTACATGCCCACCAACATCGTAGCCGTGATTTTTGGCCTTGTATTGCTGTTTTCAGCACTGATGGCACTGCGCAAAAAGAATGAAGAGGCAGATACAGTTGAGCGAAGCACCCTGGCCAGGGCACTGAAGCTTAATGGAACGTATACGAGTCCCACGGGGGCTGTCGACTATAAGGTGCAACGCGTGATGGGCGGCTACTCACTGATGACTCTTGCAGGAATTATATCGGGACTGCTCGGCATCGGTTCAGGTGCACTAAAAGTGCTGGCTATGGATACCGTGATGCGGATTCCGTTCAAAGTAAGCACAACAACCAGTAATTTCATGATCGGGGTAACCGCCGCAGCCAGTGCGGTAGTTTACCTGCAGCGAGGCTATATAGATCCGGACCTGGCCATGCCTGTAGTCATCGGGGTCTTGATCGGTGCCTTTGCAGGCTCAAAGATCCTGGTTCGGGCAGACGTGAAGAAGCTGCGCTTGTTGTTCAGCATCGTGATCGGGTTCCTGGCCCTGGAAATGATCTATAACGGTTTAACGGGAAAATTATGAGGAGCTTGATCAAGACGGACAAAGATGTGGCCACCATAGTAGGCAGGCTGCTGCGGGCAGGAGTGATAACGGCGAGTATGGTTGCCACTCTGGGTGGTATCCTGTTTCTGATCGTGCACCGGTCTGACGTTTCAGACTTCACCCACTTCAGGGGAGCACCTGAATATCTGAGAAGCCTCGATGGTATCTTCAGCGGCTTGCTGGAGCTTGACCCCAGGGCTGTTATCCAGACGGGGGTACTTATTCTGATCGCAACACCAATTTTACGGGTGGTGCTTTCTGTCTTTGCGTTCGCGCTGGAAAAGGATTACCTCTATGTGGTGATCACACTGATCGTATTGGCTATTATATCAATCGGGATGTTGGGGGATCTGGGAGGATGATCAAGCAGGGCCCCATTGGAATTTTCGATTCCGGCTACGGCGGGCTAACGGTCTTCAAGGAGATTGTGCAACGGCTGCCGCAGTATGACTATGTTTATCTGGGCGACAATGCGCGGGTGCCTTATGGTATACGCTCGTTCGAAACCGTCTACAGGTACACCTGGGAGTGTGTGCAGCGATTGTTTGAGCTCGACTGCAATCTGGTAGTTCTGGCCTGCAACACAGCTTCCGCTAAAGCGCTGCGAACCATCCAGCAAAACGATTTACCGCTTTATGATCCTTCCAGACGGGTTTTGGGAGTGATCAGGCCTACAGCGGAGGTGATTGGTAAGTACACGCAGACGGGTAAGGTGGGCATTCTGGCCACGCAGGGGACGGTAAGTTCCGAATCATACGTGATCGAGATCAATAAGTTCTTTCCCGATGTGGCGGTGTATCAGGAAGCCTGCCCACTATGGGTGCCGCTGGTGGAGAATAACGAATTTCACACACCGGGTGCGGCCTACTTCATCAAAAAAGATCTGGATAGTCTGTTTGCAAAAAATCCGGACATAGACTGCGTGGTTCTGGCCTGTACGCACTATCCCTTATTGGCTGATATCATCCGCAAGTTTCTTCCGGAGGGTGTGAGGCTGATATCTCAGGGTGAGCTGGTAGCGGATAGTTTGGCTGATTACCTGGAGAGACACAGTGATTTGCGAGCGTGCTGTTCATTGGGGGATAACCGGCAGTTTTACACCACGGGTGCGGTGCCGGAGTTCGATGAGAAGGCATCGTTGTTTTTGGGCAGCGCAGTGCAGTCGACGCAGTTGTTGCTCTGATCATTTATTTAGATAATATAGTTCAGGAACATGCTTTACTTAGAAATTCGTCGTGAACTAGCAAAACCTTTAAGCGGAGTCTTTCATCGTCATATCATGAAACGCATTTAATTAGCCATTGACTTAGGTTATTTGAAGAATATCAATAAAAATATATTGATAAACGATAAATTCTTATTGATATTAGATGGATATATATTATATTTGTTTCTCTCTAACCCTATAACGATGAAAAAAAACCCACTTCTTAATGTTGCCATGTTCACTTGCAAAGTGTTTTGCTTTATGCAGTTGGCAATGCTTTTATTGATTACTGTAGTTCTGGTACATTGGCACGTAAATCGAGAATTTTATTCTGAGATGGTATTAACATCTGGCTTCTTGAGTAAAAGTACAATTGGCTATTCTGTTACGACCCGTTGGACAACGGAAACACTCAAAGCTCCCCTAACCTTAAGTAATGTAAAACCTGCGTCTTTATACTTTTCATATATACAGATAGCAATGATTCTTCTTTTTACATTTTTAGCTTTCAAGGAGTTTTTAAAGGTTATACGGTCGGTAAGGTTAATTCAAACCTTCAAAAAGGCGAATATTAAATCATTCAGAAGCATTGGTAAATACTTTCTCCTGATTTTTATTTTAACCAGCTTTTCTGTCGTGTATTTTGAACAGGGAATGTTTTACGGTGTTTCTTTGAGTGTTACACCTTTAATTTTAATGTTTGTTGCATACATTCTTGCAGAGATATTTAAAGAAGGTAATGACTTATCTGAAGAAAATCAATTAACGATCTGAGTATGCCTATCATTATAAATTTAGATATAATGCTGGCAAAGCGGAAAATGTCTGTTACGGAATTGTCCGAGCGGGTGGGACTTACTATGTCAAATATCTCGATACTTAAGAATGGCAAGGCTAAAGCGATCAGGTTTTCTACACTTGAAGCGATATGTAAAGAGTTAGACTGCCAACCAGGCGATATATTAGAATATAAATAGCTAAATCTATACTTAGAAATTAGAAAATCGCTGAGGTGTTGGCTCGTTAGCAAGTCCCAAAACGCTTTATATTATTCGATATTTCGCATTAAAGGTTATTTTTGCGCACATAAATTTTTACTCCCTCTAAAATGAGCATTTCTAAAACATATAATCCAAAGGAAACAGAAGATAAGTGGTATCGCTATTGGCTGGAAAAAGGTTTCTTTCATTCAGAACCGGATGATCGCGAACCCTATACTGTCGTGATTCCTCCACCGAATGTTACCGGGGTGCTTCATATGGGGCATATGCTGAACAATACCATTCAGGACGTTCTGGTACGCCGGGCACGTATGCTCGGTAAGAATGCCTGCTGGGTACCGGGTACCGACCATGCTTCGATCGCAACCGAAGCGAAGGTAGTAGCTATGCTGAAGGAGCGGGGTATCGAGAAAAAAGATATCAGCCGGGAAGAATTCCTGAAATATGCCTGGGAGTGGAAAGAAAAGTACGGCGGCATCATCTTGAAGCAGCTGGAAAAGCTGGGTGCTTCATGCGACTGGGACAGAACGAAGTTCACCATGGACGAAGATTTGTCTGAGGCTGTAACGGATACCTTCATCCATTTGTACAATAAAGGGCTGATCTATCGCGGGGTGCGCATGGTGAACTGGGATCCTAAAGGAAAAACGGCTGTGTCTGACGAAGAGGTGATCCGTAAAGAGGTTAACCAGAAGTTATATTACATCCGCTATCAGGTGGCGGGAACAGGCGCTGATCAGCCGGAATATATTATCATTGCTACCACCCGCCCGGAGACGATCATGGCGGATAGCGCGATATGCGTGAATCCGAATGATGAGCGTTATACGAAACTGAAAGGTAAAAAAGTGATCATCCCATTGATCAACCGGGAGATTCCGGTGATTGAGGATGAATACGTAGAGATGGAGTTCGGAACAGGATGTCTGAAGGTGACACCTGCACACGATCTGAACGACTACGAGCTGGGTATTAAACATAAGCTTCCGGTTATCGATATTCTGAATGATGACGGAACGTTAAATGAGAAAGCAACCATTCTGGTAGGAGAGGACCGCTTTGCTGCGCGTAAGAAAATTGCGCGCCTGCTGGAGGAAGCTGAGCTGCTGGAGAAGGTTGAAGATTATAAGTCGCAGGTAGGTTTCTCCGAGAGAACTGACGCGGCCATTGAACCGAAGCTTTCCCTGCAGTGGTTCTGCAAAATGGAAGAGATGGCGAAGCCTGCTCTGGACTATGTGCTGGAAGGCGATGTGAAGCTGATTCCGGATAAGTTCATTAATACCTACCGTCATTGGATGGAGAATGTGAAGGACTGGTGTATCAGCAGGCAACTATGGTGGGGACAACGTATCCCGGCCTGGTACAATGAAAAGGGTGAGTGGGTAGTAGCAAAGACGGCTGAGGAAGCCTCCGTGCTGTTTGCAGAAGCGGGACAGTCGGCAGAAGGCCTTGTTCAGGACGAGGACGTGGTAGATACCTGGTTCTCTTCATGGCTATGGCCTGTGTCGGTATTCGACCCTTCAGTTTGCGGGCACCCTGAAAAAGAGGGAAATGCAGATTTGAACTATTATTACCCGACCAATGACCTGGTAACAGCACCGGAAATTCTCTTTTTCTGGGTGGCCAGGATGATCATGGCAGGACATGAATTCCGCTCAGAGGCACCGTTCAAGAACGTGTACCTGACCGGGATTGTACGCGATAAACTGGGCCGTAAGATGTCCAAGTCACTGGGCAACTCGCCCGACCCAATCGATCTGATTGAGCAGTATGGTGCCGACGGCGTGCGTGTAGGTATGCTGCTTTGCTCGCCTGCAGGTAACGACCTGATGTTTGATGAGTCATATTGTGAGCAGGGCCGTAATTTTACCAATAAGATCTGGAACGCGTTCAAACTGCTGAAAGGCTGGTCTGAATCAACCGTTCCGGGAGAGAATGCCGATAATAAAGCGGCGATCAGCTGGTTTGAAAACCGCTTCAATGAGGCGCTGGCTGAAATTGAATCTCATTACTCGCAATACCGCCTGTCGGAGGCCCTGATGGCTACTTACAAACTGGTATGGGACGACTTCTGCTCCTGGTACCTGGAGATGGTTAAGCCTCCTTATCAGCAGCCGGCAGACGAGTTTACAGTAAATGCGACGAAGGTATTCTTCGAAAAGATATTAACCTTGCTGCATCCCTTCATGCCGTTCCTGACTGAGGAATTATGGCATGATGAGATATTTGGTGAGCGTGGGGAAATGGATTGCTGTGTAGTGGCTGCATATCCGCGTGCTGCGGCAACTGATGAGAAGCTACTGAAAGAGATCGATGTCATTAAAAAGGTAGTTTCAGAAGTGCGTAACGTCCGCAACAGCAAGCAGATATCACCGAAGGAAGCACTGCCCCTGGCGATAAAGGTAAACTCTGATGTCGACTATAAGGCGTATCTGCACATATTGAACAAGCTGGCGAACCTTCAGGAAGTTAGCTTTGTAGAGGAAAAACTTGCTGGAGCTTCCTCGTTTATGACAGGCAGAGACGAGTTCTTTATCAGTCTCGAGGGGAACGTGGATCCCCAGGCTGAATACGAAAGAATGACGAAAGAACTGGAATATCTGGAAGGCTTCCTGGTTTCGGTTAACAAAAAGCTGTCTAACGAGCGTTTTGTGCAGAATGCGAAGCCAGAAATAGTAGCTAATGAAAAGGCGAAGCAGGCAGATGCTGAAGCTAAGATTGCTACACTGAAAGAAAGCCTGAAGGCTCTAAACTTATCTTAATAGCATCAGGCAGGCAAGAGGTCGCAATAACAGCCTCTTACCTGCCTGCTTTGTTAAAAACTATCCTGTTACACTAAACCATTCCTTATGAAATATTTCTTCTGTTCCATTTTATTGGCCGGCCTCATGAGCTGCCAGCAACCCTCTTCAAATAAAGATGCTGCCGGGCAGAGTAAAGAAGCGAAAATCGATTCATCTATCCTGATCTCATGTGATGGTATCGGAGAAATCAAGACGAACATCAGCTATGCAGATCTGGAGCAGAAAGTAGGCGCGAAAGCACTTACGGCACATGAAAATACCATTTACGGACGGTTTACGACTATCTGGGAAAATACCCCTAAGGCTATCAATGTGTATTGGAAAGAAAAAACCGCTCCCTTCAAAACAGTCGACTATCTGGAAGTTGTAGATCCGGCGTCCGTCTACCGGACAGCAGACTCCCTGCAGATCGGAATGGGCCTGCGTGATCTGGTGCGGAAGAATGAAAACATGCCTCTTACTTTTCGCAACTTCTACGCGACGGAAAAAAGTGGACTGATTACCAGCTTCAACAATGGGGCAATTGCCCGCAACAACCCTTGCCTAGCGGGCGTGCTGGAGTGGTCAAGTCAGGAGAATGTCTATAAAGATCAGTACGAAGCTTTCAAAAAGCAGGAGTTTGTGGAGTCTTACGAGAAGATCCTCGACCGGATTGAAGTAAATCTGAGTGCTATACGGATTCTGAACAAACAATAAGGCCCAAATTCCTTTTTACTAAAAAGTTCACATATGAAGAGAATAGCCTGTTTTGCCCTGTTGTTGATCGTGATGTCTTGTACGAACTCGCCTAAAGTGAAAGAGGAGGCTGGCGACTGGCTGCAGGGAGGAGATCCTACGGAAATCACCTGCTGGGGTATTGGAGATATTGAGCTGGAAGATTCTTATGACGTTCTGGTGGATAAAGCAGGTCTGAAGAATGTGAAACAGGACTCTCTTTTCAAAGAAGGAACTTTTGAGCGGATTGTTACACGCGTATGGCCGGATACGGAAAAAGAGATTATTGTCCATTGGAAGGAGGAGAAAGCTCCTCTGGCGACTATTGAAATGCTGGAGGTTTCACATCCCTCATCTGTTTATCACTTTACCAACGGTATTAAGATCGGCAGCAGCTTGAAGGATTTAATAAAAGAGAATGGTAGTGTGGAGTTTTCGTTCTATGGCTTTGGCTGGGACCATGGCGGTACATTAAAGGATTTTAATTCAGGCAAATTATCAGGCAACCTTCCTTGTTTTGAGGGTGTGCTGGCCTTACCTGAAGAAGCTTCCAAAGACGCTGGCTCGGCTGAGGTAATGGGCGACAAGCAGATTAAGTCCTCTCACCCTTTCTTTTCCAGGTTTGATCCGCATCTGGTCAACATCAAGATCAAAAGTGTTGGCTAGGCTATAGGCCACCATACGGCGGTAGCGACTCCAGGAACTGATATCCTTTTGCTTCGAAGTCGATCCGGCAATAGTAGTGCTCCAGTCCATTAGTGACTGCCAGCAGCGGGATCTTATGCACAATGTTGTACCGCGCAATCTGATCGAAGACCTTCTGGCTGATCTTTACGGATGGAGCCTTGCATTCTACGAGCAGGACTTTTTGCCCCGACGCATTAAAAGCAATGATGTCGGTGCGCTTCTGCAGGGAGTTAAGCTTCATGCCACCTTCCAGTTTAATCAGTGACTTGGGATACCCTTTTTCCCGGATCAGATATTGAACAATGTGCTGCCGAACCCACTCTTCAGGCGTTAATACCAGGAATTTCTTTCGGATCTCATCAAAAATGTAGGTGGTATCTTCGCTCTGTTTGAGCTTGAAAGGGTAGGCTGGTAGATGGAGGGGGTAGGGTTGAAACTGCACGTTCAAAGTTCATAAAAAAAAATCATTTTCCGGCTTTCGTCATTCTCCCGTATCTTCGCTGACGGTATGACAGCTTCCGCTTTATTAAATGATCTCAAGGCCAGAAAGTTCAGGCCGGTTTATCTTTTCCATGGTGAGGAGCCGTACTATATTGATCTTTTCAGCGATTACATAGAGAAGAATCTGCTCTCCGATGCGGAGAAAGGATTTAATCAAACCGTTCTCTACGGTCGCGAGACCGACGTGCTTACCGTACTGAACTCGGCCAAGCGCTACCCCATGATGAGCGACTTCCAGCTGGTACTCATCAAGGAAGCCCAGGATATGAAGTGGAGCAAGGAAGGCGACGATAAGAAGGGGCAGGACCCTTTGTTGGCCTACCTGGAGAAGCCCTTGCCCAGCACCATCCTGGTTTTCTGCTATAAGCACGGGAAGTTCGACAAGCGTAAAAAGACCTATAAAGCGATAGAGAAATCGGGCTGCATCTTCGAGTCGGCTACCATTTACGACAATAAGGTGCCGGGATGGGTGGAGGATTACGCACGTGAGAAAGCCTATCGGATCAGTCCGAAAGCCTCAGCGCTGATTTCGGAATATCTGGGTACTGACCTGTCCAAGATTTCCAATGAGCTCGACAAGCTGATGCTAAACATCCCCAGGGGAAACGAGATTACTGCAGATGATGTCCAGAATAATATTGGCATCAGCAAAGAGTATAACGTGTTTGAGCTGCAGGATGCTATTGCGAAGCGAAACGTCATAAAGGCCAATCAAATCATATCCTACTTCGCTTCTAACCCTAAAGCCAACCCTATACAAATGGTTTTAGGAGCTCTGAATACCTGGTTCACCAAGGTGCTGAAGTTTCATTATATACAAGACCGCAGTGCAGCCAATCTCGCAAAGGAGCTGGGAGTGAATCCTTATTTCGTTAAGGACTACGAACTGGCAGCGAAGAACTATGGCATGGGCAAGTTGTTCGACATCATGAGCATCCTCAGGGAGTATGATCTGAAAACGAAGGGAGTAGACTCCACCGGAAATACCGAGAGTGGAGAGTTACTCAAAGAAATGGTGTTTAAGATCGTCCACTAACTTACACGTTGAAGAGCAGTCTCTCTCCTTGCTTAGCTTCATTGAACGTTCCGTTCTCGTATGCAAGGTGTCCCGAAACAATGGTATGAGATACTGAAGATCTGAAGCTGTGACCTTCAAAAGGACTCCATTTGCATTTGGACAGGATGTTCTCTTTCGTGACTACAGATGGCTTGTTCAAGTCTACAAGTACCAGATCTGCCCAATATCCTTCTCTTATAAATCCGCGCTTTTCGATGTTGAAGCAGATCGCCGGGTTGTGTGCCATTTTTTCTACTACCTTTTCGAGGCTGATCTTTCCCTGTGCCACCATGTCGAGCATAGCGGTCAGTGCATGCTGTACGAGCGGCCCGCCTGAAGGCGCCTGCAGGTACGACTGCTTTTTCTCCTCGATCGTGTGAGGGGCATGGTCAGTAGCGATAACATCTATTCTGTCGTCGAGGACTGCCTGTAAAATGGCATCCCGGTCCTGCTCCGACTTAACCGCCGGATTCCATTTGATCCAGTTGCCTTTTTCTGCATAATCTTTGTCAGAGAACCAGAGATGATGAATGCAGGCTTCAGCCGTGATGCGCTTTTCAGATAGGGGAATGGCATTGCTGAACAGCCCGGTTTCGATAGCAGTGGAAATATGCAGAATGTGCAGTCTCGAGCCATGTTTCTTTGCCAGTTCTACGGCGAAAGAGGACGACTTATAGCAAGCCTCGGCCGTGCGGATCTGTGGGTGCATTTCCGGAGTGATCTGATCGCCGTACTGTGCCTTGAAGGCCTCCATGTTTCTTCGGATGGTCTCCTCATCCTCACAATGTGTGGCGATGAGCATGGGCGTGGAGCTAAAGATCGTCTGCAGGGTCTTCTCATTATCGACAAGCATATTGCCTGTAGAAGAGCCCATGAATATTTTGATACCACATACCTGGCGGGGATCGGTTTTTAAGACCTCCTCCATATTATCGTTGGTGGCACCCATGAAGAATGAGTAATTAGCTAATGATCTCGCTGAGGCAATAGCGTATTTATCAGCCAGGAGCGCCTGAGTCACGGTATTCGGGACAGTATTCGGCATCTCCATGAAGGAGGTGATGCCTCCGGCAACGGCGGCTCTGCTTTCTGTGAAAATTTCAGCTTTGTGCGTTAACCCGGGTTCTCTGAAGTGAACCTGGTCATCTATACATCCTGGCAAAAGGTGTAAACCCTCTGCATTGATCTCTTTATCGGCTTTCTTATCGATGTTCGAGCCGATCTGTTCAATCCGTCCCTCACGGATGAAAACGTCGGCTTCAAAAGATTTTCCTTCATTTACGATAGTTGCAGATTTGATCAGAATGGATGACATAGCGAACAGTGTATATAGGAGCGAAGTTAAGCATTTATCAATCAATGGGCAGAGCTGATAACTAAATAGTATCTTTGCCGAATGCCTTCTTTCGAAGATTTTAAATTAAACCGGCAAATTCTGAATGCAATTGCCGATGCAGGATATACAGATCCGACGCCCATCCAGCAGAAAGCGATCACACCGATACTTTCCGGACAGGATGTAATGGGCATTGCCCAGACCGGGACGGGTAAGACGGCCGCCTATGTACTGCCGATGCTGATGAAGCTGAAGTATGCACAGGGAACGGACGCCCGGGCGCTGATCCTGGCGCCAACCCGTGAGCTGGCGATGCAGATTGAATCGAACATCAAACAGTTTGCCAAATACACCGATCTGCGGACGGTAGTAATATACGGGGGATTGGGTCCGAAGACGCAGATTGCGCAGATCACTGCGGGTCTGGATATTCTGGTAGCTACTCCGGGACGTTTTCTCGACCTTTATCTGGAATCACATATCAATACCCGGTCTTTACAGTACCTCGTTATTGACGAAGCTGACAAGATGATGGATATGGGCTTTATCGGGTCCATTCACCGGATTCTGGAAGTTGTTCCGCGTAAGCGTCAGAACCTGCTGTTCTCGGCGACGATGAGCGAGCTTGTGAGGAAAATATCGGGCGACTTCCTGAAGTTTCCGACCGTAGTGGAGGTAGATCCTCAGGCTACTCCTGCGGAGACCGTTCAGCAGCTGCTGTACTATGTTCCGAATCTGAAGACAAAGATCAACCTGCTGCAGCATTTGCTGAAGAATGTGGATGATTTTCATAAGATCATGATCTTCTGTAAGACCAAGACCGTTGCAGATAATATTTACAGCTACCTGAAGAGGAGACACGGTGAGGAGCAGGTAAAGGTGATCCATGCCAATAAGGGTCAGAACACGCGAATCAATTCTATTGAAGCATTTAAGGACGGTAACGTGCGGATTCTGGTGGCTACTGATGTTGCTTCCAGGGGAATAGATGTGACGAATGTCAGCCATGTGATCAACTTTGACGTTCCGATCATCATTGAAGATTATGTGCATCGTATCGGACGTACAGGGCGTGCCCTCCAGAACGGCGATGCAATCACTTTCTGCAATGAGGCCGAACGTTATTATATCAATAAGATTGAAAAGCTGATCCGTCAGCAAATACCTGTTGCCCCTATCCCTGATGAGGTTTTTGTAGAGGAAACGCCTTACAATGAGCGTCAGGATATTGCCCGTGAGATCGATATGCAGAAGCGGAAGGATGACCCTGAATTCAAGGGTGCTTTCCATGAGAAAAAGCATGCGATTGCCGCGAAGAATAATCCTGGTAGAGGCCGCGGAGCCGGCTTTAACAAGAGCATGGGCAAAAATGCAGGAAGCAAGTCTTCCCGCTCCAAATCATCAAGAGGAGGTAAAAAATAATGGCTTCACGGGTTACTCCGCTGAATATAGCATCGGCTGTGCTGGTGGTTATACTCGGTTATAGTATCTTTGGAAGTGCTTCAGAAAGGCCTGCAATCGGCACCTGGCAGCTTGCCGGTGTGCTGCTGCTCAGCATTGTTTCAGATATCGTTTTCAGGGGAATTGTAAGGAACCTGAAGCGGATTTGGATGATCGAGCTGCTCTTTGTGAGCCTGGTAGTGGCGCTGATGCTGATCATCGGTCGCATCTGGGGCTGATGAAAGGCTGAATTTTTATTCTTTTTATACACTATACATCAATGAAAAAAGCAGAGATTAAAATAACCGTTGAGCTTGACGATAAAAATGTTCCTGAAGTGTTAACCTGGGAATCTACGGATGCAGAGACGCAGGAGAAGCTCGCTGCCAAAGCGATGATCCTGGCCTTGTGGGACCACAATTATAAAAATGCATTACGTATTGATTTGTGGACTAAGGACATGCCTGTCGATGAAATGAAGCGGTTTTTCTATGAGACGCTGCAAACCATGGCAGACAGTTTCCTGAGAGCTACCGGCGAGACAAACATCGTAGAAGACCTTAGAGATTACTGCGCGCATTTCGCGGAGAAAATGGAAATCAAACAATAAGTTAAAATCATGACTTCAAAGAATTACCTGGGCCTGTTTGGCTCCCTGCTCGTTGTCGCTGGTGCGATGAGTCCGATGGTTCATGTTCCTATTGTCGGGAACTGGAATTTTTGGGATCTGCATACGGGAATGGCCTCAGTGGTGTATGTACTGGCTGGTCTGGGAGTGCTCGCTTCTGTGTCGGGCCGGAACGGACTGCTGAAGTTCGCCGGATGGGCTGAGGTAATTCTGATTTTGCTGACGCTCCTGGCGGTTTACCTGAAGGTAAATGATTCTTTCAGCTTTATACCGTTTAAGAAACTGGCTAAAGCAGCAGCGGGCTTGGTTAAGTATCGCTGGCTGGGCTGGTCATTACTTGCTGCAGGCTCGCTTATTATGATCATCGCTTCAGGCCGCGGAAGCAGGAAGACTGATTCGTAAATCATCATGATGGATTTATTCGGTCAGGTTAAGTTTTTAATCCAGAAGGAGATCATATTGGAATGGCGATCGAAGTATGCCCTGAACGGTATATTGCTGTATGTCGTTTCGACCATCTTTGTTTGTTACCTGTCCTTTAAACAAATAAATGCCGTGACCTGGAATGCCCTGTTCTGGATCATCATGCTTTTTGCCTCTGTAAACGCGATTTCCAAGAGCTTTTCTCAGGAGAGCAAGGGGAGGCAGCTGTATTATTATACCCTTGCAAGTGCGAAAGCGGTGATCTTATCCAAGATCATCTACAACGTGTTGCTGATGTTGTTGCTTTCTGCTATCGCTATCGGCTTCTATACGCTCGTGTTCAGTAATCCTGTTGGCGATCCGCTATTTTATTTTCTCGCCGTTATTATCGGGAGTATCAGCTTTGCCTGTGTGTTTACCATGATATCGGGAATATCATCGAAAGCGGGGAACAGTGGTGCCCTGATGGCCGTTCTCAGTTTCCCCGTGATCATTCCTTTGCTCATGGTGCTGATCAAGTTCTCCAAGAATGCTATGGATGGCCTGGACCGCAGTGTGAGCTATAATGAAATTGGTGTTCTGCTTGCCATAAACCTGATTGTCATTACCGCTTCTATCCTTTTGTTCCCTTTTCTCTGGAGGGAATAACATTCATTTTTTATGTCCTGATTCCGCAGATGCGAAATCTGGTGCCTTAGGGGAATAAGGTGGATTCCGGTAGAAATCTGCGCTTTTAGGAGCCTTATGAGCCGTGTCTAAAGACCGAGACGTGCGACTTTTAAAACTAAGGTGTGCTTTTTTGGTTATCTAGGAAACACATTCTATGAAGAAAATATCCTTAACTACACAAGGACTGACGCTATTCGTCGTTCTTTTGTTCATTTTGTCTGCATCATCATGCAGCAAGAGGAAATCGGGTGAGCAACCCCTGATGGACAGTACATACATCGTTCAATACATGAGTGCAGAACCCCGCTTTAAAGATGAGCTCTATTGGGGTAAATTGTTCTACAAGGAAAGAGCATACGAGTTAGCCTGGTTTAAAGGGCACGAGCTTGTTCCCCAGGCAGAGGCTTTTATCGATGAATTAAGTAGAGCGGGAGAGGATGGACTTGATCCGAAGGACTACCAGCTCGTGGATTTCGAGAAGCTTTTTAAAGATTTCAAGGGCATTAAACGTGACCTGGAGAAACGGGATTCTCTGGAACTGGAGATTGACGCAGCATTAACCGCCTCTTACCTGAACTGGTCATCTGATTATTACCGTGGACTTTTAGGTCCATCAGAAGCGCGCAAAGCCGACTGGGATATCAAATTAAACAAGATGAACCTCAGCAATACTTTGACGAGGTTCCTTAACGAAGATGCCAAGGATGATGTTGACTTCAGACCTAATCATCCGGAATATGCGAATCTGAAGAAGGCGCTGGCGAACTTCAGAGAGGTTCAGAAGGCCGGTGGCTGGCCTAAGATTCCTGCGAATGCAGCAGTGCGGGAGGGACAGTCGTCGCCCATCGTACCACTGTTAAAAAACCGCTTGTCGAACTTCCTTGGAAAGGATAGCACCGTTATCCAGGACAAAAGTGAGACCTTTTCAAGTGATTTAAAGGCAGCCCTTAAAAAGTTCCAGGAAACAAGCGGACTTACTGCAACCGGAAGTCTGAACGCGGAAACGATACGTTTTATGAATGTTCCTGTAGAAGATCGTATCCGTCAGATAATCATTAACATGGAACGCTGGAGATGGATCCCCGAAAGCTTTGGTTCTGATTACCTGATCGTCAATATTCCCGAATTTAAGCTCCGCGTTTATGAGCAGGGTAAGGAAGCGATGAACATGAAGGTTATCGTAGGGAAAGAGCTTCATTCTACGCCTATCTTTAACGATAAAATGGAACATATAGTGATTGCGCCATACTGGAATATTCCTCCGGGAATCCTTAAGGACGAGATTGTCCCAGCCGTAACAGCCAATCCCGGCTATCTGGCTGCAAGGGATATGGAAGTGATAACCAGTGACGGAACAGTCGTGGATCCAGGCTCAGTTGATTGGTCGGCAGCTGGTACATCCGGCTTTAAGTACACAGTCAGACGGAGACCCGGTCCGAATAATGACCTCGGTAACGTGAAGTTTATCTTCCCTAATTCCAGAAATATCTATCTTCATGATACACCTGCAGATCAGCTGTTCAATGCTTCCAAACGCGATTTCAGCCATGGTTGCGTCCGTGTTGAAAAGCCTATTGACCTTGCCGTCTATCTGCTGAGGGATGTTCAGGGTTGGAATAAATCAAAGATTATGGATCAGATTGCCACAGGCCAGGAGAAGTATGTTCCCTTGAAAGCTAAATTGCCGGTCTATCTGGTATACTTTACGGCATCTGCTGACGCCGATGGTCATGTACGCTTCTTCGATGACGTGTATGGCCATGATAAGAAACTGAAGTCCTTGTACTTTAGTAAGCTTTAATTCAGAGCTTGTTATTGCAGAAACATGAAGGGGCTGTATCATTAAGATGATACAGCCCCTTTTTCTTTTGGGCTCTTTGAGGCTCTTGAGGTCTCTTTTACAGCTGGCTGATATAGTTCATGATTGATGATCCCCGCTGTTCATAGGTTTAGAAATCCTCATCAGCTATCCTCCCTGTACATACCCTCTTCATCCTCTCCGCTGTCCCGACAAGCGGGGCGGGAGAGGATGCTTTATAAAATAGGTTGGCTACAACATCTTCGTCCTCTCCCCGCTATTCCTATAAGATGCGAGAGAGGACAGTTGAAGGCGGGAAAATTCGTGAACTAGCGGCTGAAGAGTACAAAGCCCGTCAAGTCTTGCGTACGGAGCATAGGATCGTTCCATAAACTAACTTGTCCTATAATGATTCTTCAGACTAGTTTAGTGGGTGTACTTGCTTTGAATAGAAAGTATGTTTCCCCGGAGCAACATTTTCCTATAAGATTGTGTCTTCTCCTTCGACAGAGTTCTTCCTCAAAGGCTTCTTCCCCTAAGTCTTCTCTGCTGTTCTTTTCTGAAAAGATGATCTTAATCTTTCTTCGAATGATCTTCCGGAATGATATCGTTTTCTCTTTCCAGTTCTTTCCGAAGGCGATCTGACTTCATTCGCAAGCGGGTATCCTTCATGGGGCTTTCTTTTGGATTTTCATCGCCAAGAAGTACTCCCCAGGGCTTGAACATCTCAGAACGATCGAAGATGATCTTCATGACGGCTATAACCGGCAGGGAAAGGAACATACCCGACACGCCAGCAATGGCACCTCCTACAAGCACACCTACGATGGTTCCAAGCGCATTAATGCGCACCTTGGAGCCAACAATCCGTGGCATCAGTATATTATTGTCCAGAAACTGTACGAAGGCGATTGTTCCTAATACGATCAGCACCGGAGTGAGATCAGGCGATGATGCGAGTGTCAGGATAACGCCAACAAGATTTCCGATGAGGGCGCCCACGTAAGGAATGAGATTCAGGAAAGCGAAAAGCACTCCGATGAGCAGTGCGTGCTTGATCCCGAGCAATAGTAAGATGCCTCCCAGCAGAATGGTCATGTAGGTGATCTGAATGAGCAGACCGATAAGATAGCTTTTTATAATGGCCTCACTTTCCCCGAGAACATCTTCAACTTTGGTATGATCCTCTTTTTGAAACCACATGAATATGAATCGCAGAAGCAGATTCTTATACGTCAGCATCAGGAAAACATAGATCGGCAAAAGGGCGATGAACACCAGAGTGGATGTTACTGATGTAGCAGCTCCGGTCAAAATCGTGCCTGCATATGTCAATAGCTTATTGCTCTGTTCATTGATAAATTTAAGCTGCTCTGTCGTCGAAAAGTGACTGATGGAGTTCACCCAGCCGCTCAAAGAATTGAGGTGCAGGGAAACGTTCTTCTGTATTTGTGGAAAGTCGGATACCAGTCTGGCCACCTGTGATGAGAAGAACCAGCCGATAAGTGCCAGAAAAGTAGCCATCAACAAGATCGGCAGAAAGATCGCAAGCGTGTTAGGGAACTTCAGTTTTCTGAAGAACCGGTATGCCGGAAGTAGTACGATACTGATGAAGAAAGCCATCACCAATGGCATAATGATACTGTTGCCCAGGATGACAAGAGCAACGAGTAAGAATAATCCAAGAAGTTCAATAGATCTCTTGACGGTAACGGGCATTTGGTTCATTTTCTAGACTATTTAAGCACAACACAAGATAGTTAAATAGGTTGTATGCACCCCGAAGTTTTTTAATGCGGAGAGATTTGAATCTTTATTGCTATACTTAACCAGCAAAAATAACATGAAAGTTTACCAGGAAAATATAGACAGCGCCAAAGGGGCGATCCGCAGCTTGGATAAGAAGATCAATATGTACTCAGTACTTCGCGTCTGTACCCTGCTGGGAGGTGGCTTTCTTGTTTATAAGGCGGTGGAGGCTGAAGCGGTTTGGTTCCTGTACCTGTCCCTGTTCCTCACGGTGATTGTTTTCGCCTTGCTGGTCAGTAAACAAAGTAAGTTCAGCGCTGAAAAGGACTTTAATCTTGCTCTGCTGAAGGTGAATGAAAATGAAATCGGCAGTGTCAGGAACCGCACGAATATCTATGCCGACGGGAGCGAATGGATCGATGATCATCATCATTATACGTCCGATCTCGACATATTCGGCAAGCAGAGTCTCTTTCATCTGATTAACCGCTGTGCCACGGTGTTCGGCAAGGCTCAACTGGCCGGGTGGCTGCGTGCATCATCAGAGAATACGCTTATCGTCGAGCGCCAAACTGCATCAGCCGAGATAGCAGAGAAACGAAGCTGGAAAGTTCGCTTCCAGGCCTCGCTGTTATTTGCAGGATCGGAGTCCGATAAAACGGAGATCGCCGGCTTGTTCAAATATCTCGACTCCCCGGGAGAGGCCATTCAACCCTGGCTTAGGTCTTTCCTGATGCTGGGGCCCTGGTTATTTTACGGATCAGCTCTTGCTGCTTTATTCTACGCTCCCTTTCTCCTGCTGATGTTCCTTACAGGCCTGCTCAATATCATCCTCGTGATCGTTTTTAAGGAGCGGGTGAACAGGGCAGAAAGGGTGATGGGCAGAGTAGGGCAGACGCTTGCTCACTATTCGCGGGCGTTTCAAATGATCGAAGATGAACCCTGGAAATCTCCTCTTTGTCGTGAGCTTGCCGGAAAGTTCAAACTTTCTGAACCCAATAAAACGCTTTCCACTCAGATCAGGCAGCTTTCCGCAATCATGAGCAAGCTCGACTACAGGCTGAACATCTTCGTCGGCACCTTGCTGAACATCAGCTTCGCCTGGGAGGTGAAACAGTATGCCGCCATACAGGACTGGAAGGGCCAGAATAAAGATCATGTGGAGGAGGCTTTTCAATCTATCGGTACATTCGAAGGGCTGCAGAGCCTGGCTGGACTCCACATCAACTATCCTTCATGGACTATTCCGGTCATCAGCAACGATCCCTTGTATACACTGAAGGCTGTTCAGATCGGTCATCCGCTTATTGCTGAAGAGCTGCGGGTAGACAATGATTTTGATCTCTCCGACAGCCTGAAAATCGATATTATTACAGGTTCCAATATGGCAGGAAAAAGCACTTTTCTGAGAACTCTTGGAATCAATACCGTGCTTGCGCTCTGCGGCGCTCCTGTATGTGCCAGAAGTATGGAAGTGAGTAATATGAAGATATTCTCTTATATGCGGATTAAAGATTCGTTGAATGAGAGTATTTCTACCTTTAAAGCGGAGCTGAACAGGCTGCAGCTGTTGCTGGAGGTGCTCAACGAAGGTGGTAAAGTCTATTTTCTGATCGATGAGATGCTCAGGGGAACCAATTCTGTGGATAAATACCTAGGTTCAAAAGCCATCATTGAACGCCTGATCTCACAGCAGTCTGTGGGGATTGTCGCGACTCACGATTTGCAGATTGCGGAGCTTGAAAATGAATACCCCAGCTATATCCGCAATTTCTATTTTGATATCCATGTACATGGAGAAGAGATGACGTTCGACTACAAGCTGAAGAACGGAGCATGTAAAACGTTTAATGCTTCTCTTCTCTTAAAGAAGCTGGGCATTGATGTCGACAAAGAAAAAAGGGGCTACAGCCTGTAACCCCTTAAAAATTCTTCGATACCTATGCGCTTTTTGCCTTCGAGCTGAATGGTATCCAGGAGGATAAAGCCGTCGTGGCAGGCAAATTTCAAATAGGACTTACCATCGCTCAGATACTCGCCGGGAGCTATCTCAGGCTTTTCCAGCTGATAAGAAGCGGAATAGACCTTGAGTGTTTTTCCAGCCAGGTGTGTAAAGGCCGCAGGATAAGGACTCAATCCCCTGATATGGTTATATACATCTCTTACCGGCTTGTCCCAGTCGATCAGACAAGTCTCCTTAAATATCTTGGGAGCGTGCTTTGCCTCCAGCGGACTGCCATCAGCAGCCAGGATCTCATCCTGTGGTTTTTCCTGATAGTTATTTTCTTCAATAGCCGTCACTGTTTTTACAACGAGATCAGCGCCAACAAGCATCAGTTTGTCATGTACATCTCCGGCTGTTTCATCTTCACCAATGGCCACTTTCTCCGCAAAGAGAATATTTCCGGTGTCAATTTCATGCTGAAGGAAGAAGGTTGTTACGCCTGTTTCCTGCTCACCATTGATGATCGCCCAGTTGATCGGGGCGGCACCCCTGTAATGTGGAAGGAGTGAACCGTGAAGGTTGATCGTTCCTTTCGGTGGCATATCCCACACGACTACGGGTAGCATCCTGAATGCAACAACAACCTGCAGATCTGCCTTAAATGCCCTGAGCTCTTCTAAAAAATCTTCATCTTTTAATTTGACCGGCTGAAGTACCGGCAGTTGGTGCTCTACTGCGTATTGTTTTACTGCCGACTGCTGAAGCTTTTGTCCCCTGCCTGCCGGTTTATCAGGTGCCGTAACAACGGCGACCACCTCTTTCCCGCTCCTGATCAGTGCATCGAGTGATGCCACTGCAAAATCAGGCGTTCCCATAAATACTATTCTCATAACTACGGATACAACAGGTATTTTTTCCTCATTTGTTTATAGGCCGATAGCTCAGGCTCCCAGCTCGCACGGATTTCCTGCTCGCTCATTCCTGAAGCAATCTGCTTCTGCAACTTGTCGTTGCCGGCAAGTCTGTTGAAATTATTGATCTGCTTGCTCTGCTTATAGTCGAAAAACTTCTCCTTTTCCGGATAAGCCTTATACATATCGATTAGCCAGCTCAGGTTCAACCTTCCCGTTTTTTTGAATATCGAGGTATCGTATTCACGCAGGTCCAGACCGTAGCATAGCTGATCCTGGTATAGTGGCGTTTCGCTCATACCCTTGATGCTGACCGGGGTGAATGTAAAGCTGTACTTTCCTTTTAAAGCGGGACTTCCTAGTATCTGGAAAGGCATGTGTGTACCACGCCCCTGACTGATAATCGTTCCCTCAAACAGGCAGAGAGAAGGGTACAGGAGGATAGATTGCTGAGTATTCAGGTTAGGTGATGGCTTTACAGGAAGTGTATAATCCATGTCGTGGCGGTAGCCTTTCAGCTTAACGATCTTCAGATCACACTTAATCTTTCCTTTTAACCATCCTTCACCATTGACCATCGCGGCGTATTCACCGATAGTCATACCGTGAAGTACAGGGATAGGATGCATGCCGATAAACGACTTGAACTTCTCTTCCAGCACAGGGCCGTCCACATAGAAGCCGTTCGGATTAGGTCTGTCCAGAACAATCAGTTTGATCTTGTTCTCCGCACAGGCTTCCATGATATAGTGTAATGTGGATATGTATGTGTAAAACCTTACACCAACATCTTGTATGTCGAATATCATGACGTCTATTCCCTTAAGGTCTTCTACCGTAGGTTTATAGTGACTGCCATATAAGGAGACCACCGGAAGACCGGTTTTCTGGTCAATATTGCTGTTTACCTTGGCTCCCGCACTGGCTTCCCCTCTGAAACCATGCTCTGGGCCGAATACCTTCACGATCTTGATTCCCAGCGACTGGAGGCTGTCGACACTATGCGTATTCCCAATGATCGAGGTCGGATTGACAACCATTCCCACCTTTTTGCCTTTCAGTTCAGAGAGGTATTCAGATGTTTGGTCCGCCCCTGTGAGCAACTGGGAACCAGTCGGGTGTTTGACTTCGGTTGTAACGGTACTTCCGGATTGTTTAGCCTGCTGTGCCTCTACGGGCTGTTTGGTGCTTCCGCAGGATACAGCGGACTGGCTCAAAAGAACCCCGCTAAGCAGAAGAGATGTAAGGTGTTTCATCATGTAAGTAAAGATAGATCTGCCCGTTTGTTGAGGCAGAAAAATGTGCATCTTTGCTAAATTACAAAAAAACTTTATAGCGTGACTTTCGCCTCCTTTATTGCTAACAGAATAACCTTCCGGTCAAAACGCACCTTTTCCAGGCTGAGTGTACGGATCGCAGTCATCGGCATTATGCTCGGTCTGGCCGTGATGATCCTTTCTGTGGCAGTTGTTAAGGGATTCAAAAGTGAGATCAGGGAGAAGGTCCGCGGCTTTTCCGGAGACATCGTGATCATGAAATACGATCTGAATGCCTCCAACGAGAACTCGCCCTTCAGCATCCATTCCGATACGCTTCAACAGCTTTCCAGGATGCCCAATATTGCCTACCTGCATCCTTACGCGACCAAGCAGGGGATCATCAACGCCAATGATGAAATGGAAGGTGTTATGCTGAAAGGTGTTGACAAGAACTTTCACTGGGACTACTTTCGCAATATCCTGGTGGCGGGTAAAGTCATCGACTTCAGCGACAGCATCAAAGCAAAGAGACAAATCTTAATATCGAAAATGCTGGCCGACCGTCTCAGACTCAAGGTGGGCGACGATTTCCTCATGTATTTCGTGCAGGAACCTTTACGAAGGCGCAAGTTTGATATTGTAGGGATCTATGACCTTGGCGTTGAGGAGGTCGATAAAGTTTACGTCATCGGGGATCTATCTGTTATCCAACGCCTCAACAACTGGGACTCCAATACCGTTGGCGGATACGAAGTGCGTGTAAAAAATTTCGATGCGGTAGACCGTTCTGCCTTGAATGTAAATGATAATCTCGGCATAGGCCTCCGCGCGTACTCCATCAAAGATTACCATGATATCATCTTTCAGTGGCTTTCCCTCCTGGATGTGAATACCCAGGTTATACTGGTGCTGATGCTCGCCGTTGCCATTATCAACATGATCTCCGCACTGCTGATCATCATTCTCGAAAGAACGAATATGATCGGCATCCTAAAGGCCCTGGGAGCCACTAACTGGAGCATCCAGAAGATCTTCCTGCGCAATGCAGCTTACCTTATCGGACTGGGTCTTTTACTCGGGAATATACTCGGAATAGGTCTGGCTGTCTTTCAGTCGCACACGCATTTCTTCAAGCTCGATCAGGCATCTTATTACATGTCGTTCGTCCCTGTAGAACTCGACGCGCTCGATATTATTCTGCTCAATGCAGGAACACTCCTGATCTGCCTCCTGGTGCTCATCATTCCCTCAACGCTCGTTTCGAGGATCTCGCCCGTTAAAGCGATCACATTCAAGTAGCTTAGCGCGAGCCGAAGTTCCACTTCAGGTTCAGGCCTGCAGAGCTAAACCGGATATCCTGCGAGCCAAGGCCGCCTAAAGGATATTTCAGGAAGGGTTCAAGTGATAACTTGCTCTGCTTTCCGATGGGATAACCATAGCCCACAGACAGGTTCAGCATTCTTGCGAAATCAAAACTGCTGGTATTGGTGGTCGTCTTTTCATCAGGAAACGATTCTACCGAACTATCGTGAATAGAATTATAGCCGTAGTCGTAGGTATATGTCTCATCGAAGAAGAAGTTGGAACTCAGTCCCGCAACCAAATAAAGCTCATTTTTCTTCTCGAAGAAAGTGTACTTCAGATTTACGGGTACATCCAATCCCAGTAAAGATGCATCATAGCCATTGATGGAGTAGTTAATAGCAGAGGTCTTTGCTTCCGGACCTGCAACCATCAGATTGGGACTGTCTGACAGGGCCGCGCTCAGGAACGATGCTGCCGCCTGCCGCGGAATACGCGTGTCATAACGCAAAGAGTTCTGCGCAATTGCCACCCCTGTAGTGATCTTCAGCTTAGAAGTCAGATCTACCTCCGAACTCACACCCACACCGGTATTGACGCGCGATTTACTACCCTCGGCATAAGACACGTAACTGCCCGCGTACAAACTAAAAGATACTTTTGAGTCTTTTCGCTTCTCCCGCTTTTCATCTGTTCGGTTGGCGAGCATGTCACGCTTTGCCTGCTGAAGCTGATCGTAGCTTTCCAGAACGGTATTCGTCTGCCGCTTTTTAGTCTCACCGGATGTAAGCGGAGCCTGACCCGCGGGCTGTTCTTTTGCTTCAGCAGCAGCGATTGCTACGCTTTCATTAGTCGACGTCTCACTGGGAGCATCAGGTGTAATAGCAGTCGTAACAGGGGAGTCGCTAACAGGTGCCAGCTCATACGCTACAGCTACTGGTCTGGTTCTATTCTTCTCCGGCTTATTCCGATAGTTTGCAGAGCCTGCAGGGGCGGAAGCAAGTTGTTCAGGTGCATTTTCCTCCCTGGAGGCAGCCTCTTCGGGTCTTGCTACTGCGTTCCCGGAATCTTCGGGAATAGTGGTGTCTGAAGCAGCAGCAGGCGCTTGCTGCGGTTTCTCCCGCGAAGCCAGCTGAATCTTATCGTTTTCAGGATATAAGAGCCACACCCCGGCAATCAGGAGCAAAACAGCTGCAGCCGATCCAAGCCAATAAACGATAGCCGAACGACGACTTGGAGCAGGATATTTCAGGCGTAGTTGTTCCCAGCCCTGATCGGCTGAGGGATCCTCGTATTCATCGAAGACCTGAACAATGCGTTCCCTTAATTTCTTGTCAAAATTATCTTGCATAGCTATCCTCCTGATGATTCCAGTGCTTTCTCAATTTTTCTTTCGCCCGGCTCAGGTAAACACGCGATGAGCTTACCGGTATCGATAACATTTTGCCAATTTCATCATGACTGTATCCGTCAATTTCATACAGGTTAAATACCATTTTTTGTATCTCCGGAAGGTAGTTCAATAGCTTCAGTATATCCTTAGCATTGATGTTCTCCACAGCCTCCGGCGCCTGTCCCACGTAAATAGCCTCATCTATGTCCGCCTGATTCATATGCTTCAGGTTTCGCCGCCTGTGATCAATAGAAGTATTTACTATAATTCTACGGAGCCAGGCCTTAAAAGGTTGGTTTTCATCGTAAAAATTAATCGCCCTGAAAACCTTAATAAAAGAATCGTTCACCACTTCCAATACATCATCTTTGTTCTGTAAATACCGCATTCCAACACCCATGGCATATCCATAGAAATGCCTGTAAAGTCTTTCCTGAAACTTTATCTCACCCGACTTGCACCTTAAAATCAGCTCGGTTTCAGAAAAACTCTGAGGTTTATGCATAGAGTTGGAATCGTTTTTAATCAATTCTTAATTACCTTATTTCTGATTTAAAACGATCTGCTTTCATTACTTCTTGAGTACGCAGATCCTGGTACTTACGCTACAAACGATGACGAAATTTACAGCGATTTTGCTTCGTTCCAGAAGATGTCCATCTCAGCCAGTGTCATATCCTGCAGCGACTTACCATTTTCTGCCGCCTTCGACTCCAGGTACTGGAAACGCTTGATGAATTTCTTGTTCGTCTTTTCCAGAGCATTCTCCGGATTGATCTTGATAAAGCGCGCGTAATTGATCAGCGAGAACAGCAGATCACCGAATTCGGCTTCTGCCTTTTCGATGTCTACAGGGATGCCTGAGGTTGTGTTGAATTCCTGTTTGAACTCCTCCATTTCTTCCTCCACCTTTTCCCAAACCTGCGATTTGTCCTCCCAGTCAAAGCCCACACCACGTGCCTTCTCCTGTATTCTCGACGCTTTGACAAGGGCCGGTAGGGAAGGAGGGACACCTCCCAGTACGGATTTATTACCTTCCTTCAACTTGATCTTTTCCCAGTTCTGCTTTACATCATCTTCATTCTCCACCACGGTATCACCGTAAATATGCGGATGTCTGATGATGAGCTTCTCGCAAATGCCGTTCAGCACATCCACCACGTCAAAGTCGCCTTTTTCAGAAGCAATCCGCGCATAAAAGACCAGATGCAGCATGATATCACCTATTTCCTTTTTGATCTCATTGGTATCACCTTCCAGGATCGCGTCAGACAGTTCGTAAGTCTCCTCAATCGTCAGATGTCTCAGGCTTTCCATGGTCTGCTTTTTATCCCATGGACACTGCTCTCTGAGGGTGTTCATAACAGTCAGGAGCCTTTCGAATGCAGAAGCCGGTGTGTTGCCGGCAGATGGAATAATGTTTTGAGACATATGGATTAATATTTAAACAAAAGTAGAGAAATTCCCAGACCATATAAAGCCGCCTGGCAGCAGTACAAACAGAAAAGGCTGCCGACATCATTTGCCGGCAGCCTTTTTTTCTATCTTTTCAGGAGTGTCTAAACACCCATTTTCTTTCTCAGATCTGAAGAGATCGCTTTCTTATTTAAAAGAAGAGTTGTGGTCTTCAGCTTCACGAAGTTCTTGGTCACATACAGGAAGCCTTTATAATCATTCGACAGTCCCCATGAGTTTTTCACAATGTAGTACTCCTTACCGTTCTGATCTTTGGCAAGTCCCACAATGTGCATACCGTGGTCATCTGTAGTATTGTAGTTGTCGTACTCCTGCTGTCTCAGCTCTTCCGTGATGTTCATCTCAGCCTTAGGGCCATTGAACATATCGCTGATTTCCTGAGTACTCATGTCTTCGTACTTCTTCTCCGGGATATAAGCCACACCATTCTTCCAGCTGAAACCTTTCTCGCTCACGTCTGTCGCCCATGCAACAGTATAACCATTCTTCAGTGCATTATCGATCGTGCTGGTCAGCTCATCCATCTTCACGTTATAAACCTGATCGAATGACCAGTTATCCGGTACCAGCAGCGTGAACTTCTTGTAAAGCGGGTATTCTTTGAAGGATGAGATTTCAACATAGTCGTCAGGATTCAGACCAACAACTTCCTTGGCAAAGCTCTTTGGTGTGTAAGTCTTTCCCTCGAAGTTGAACGATTGAGGAACTTTTCCCAGATATGCATCGATAGCAGCTGTATAGGCATCGATCCAGTTTGGAGTTAATGTTCCGTTCGGATTCTTCACCACCGCCTGAAGGATGCTCTGTGTTACGGCAGCCATCTCAGCAAACTTATTCTTTGAGGTACCATAGTTCAGTCCGGTGTAAGCGCTCTGTGGTAAAGCACCGTACTTGCGGTACATATTGATCACGTCATGAAAAGCACCACCGTCGCCCAGGCTTACTGCACCCTGCATACGCACATAGTTTCTGCCTTTCTCAATATACGCGCAACGTGCAGGGAAGATCTGCGAAAGCTCAACCGGCTTGCGTCCCTGCTTGATCATTTCTGACTCCAGGAAAGAGTTGGTGGAATAGCTCCAGCAGGTTCCTGATGATCCCTGATTCTTAATAGATGTCGTCTCCAGATTGATGACTTCGGTAAATTTAAAGCCTGCTTTACTGTTGTTACTCTGATTTGCGTCTAATGACTTTACTAAATTGTCCTGTGCAAAGGAAAAACTTGCTGCTGAAACAAATACAGCAGCCAAAATGGATGGTCTGAACTTCATTCTTTAGTTAATGATTAAAAACGCTTCTTCAAACAGGCAAAATCCCGCTGTTTGAAGAAGCGTTTCATTTGATTTAATCAAAAATACGATCAATTCGGCAAAATTGAAAACTTCAAAGCCTCTAATCACACTTTGGATGTGTAAAAATAAAGGTATCTGATGTTCCTTCCGGGCCCATCGTGTCGCCTTTCAGCTGTTGCCACCAGAATTTTCCGTGTTGCTTCGGATAATTGCCATCTTCATTCATCGTCTGTGCATCGAAGAGACGGCCATTTACCATCACATATTTGATCTTTTCTGTATTCCGGATATCATCCAGGGGATTCGCATCCAGCACGATCAGATCGGCCAGCTTTCCCACTTCCAGTGACCCGATCTCTTTTGACATGCCCAGATAAGCGGCACCATTGATGGTTGCTGCACGAAGAATGTCATGCGAACTCATGCCTCCCTGAGCCAACATCCAGAGCTCCCAGTGTGCTCCGATTCCCTGAATCTGTCCATGAGAACCCAGGTTGATTTTTGTTCCTCCATCTGCAATGTGTTTCACGGCTTTCGATACTTCGATATGGCCGTAGTCGCCAAACTCCGACGTGGTCCTTCTTCTCGAGCGGCTGTCAATAATACCACGTGGCGTAAAGTTCAGCAGCTTTTCGTTTTCCCACACATTGGTGCGGTCGTACCAGAAATTCTCTCCCGACTGTGAGCCATAGCTCACGATCAGCGTGGGTGTATATCCTGATTTGCTGGCGTTCCATAGCGACTTCACATCTTTATATACCGGAACAACAGGTATGTTGTGTTCAATGCCACTATGACCGTCCAGGATCATCGACATGTTCGTGAAGAACGTTGATCCTCCTTCAGGGAAAACCTCCATCTTCAATTCGCGCGCCGCCTGGATGATTTGCTGTCTTTGTTCTCTTCTTGGTTGATTGTAGGATTTTACAGATAAGGCACCCGACATCTTCAGTCTTCTTAAATGTGAACGTGCATCATCCGCACCGTTGATCACTGCCTTGAAGTCGCCGTCTGCACCATACAGGATCGTTCCTGTCGAGTAGATCCGCGGACCTTTCAGTGTTCCGGCTCTTACCATTTCTGCCTGACTCAATACCATTTCTGTATTGCTCGACGGGTCGTGTGCAGTGGTTACCCCATAAGCGAGGTTGGCATAATAGCTCCAGTCCTGCTGTGGTGATATGCCATCAGGACTCGTCGGCAGGTGTGCATGTACATCTACCATACCAGGCATAATCGTCTGGTTGTCGGCACTGATCACCTTGGCATCTTCAGGTACTTTCACCTGATCAGCCGGGCCAACCGCCGTGATCTTGTTTCCTTCAATCACAATGGTTCCGTTCTTGATCACTTCCTTGCCCTTCATCGTGATGATGCGCGCATTGGTCAGCGCGATCTTGCCTTCGGGCACATCGGCTTTGATCTTTAGCCCGATATCAATTCCCGAGGTATCGATAGCCGGGAGGCTGTTAGGTGCTCCTTCTGCAAAACTGAAGCTGTTCTTCACGTCGCAGCTGAAATATTGCGAGCCCATCGTCCAGTTCAAACTCTTGCTGTCACGGCTCCAATGCAGATAAATTCCCGCATCCCGCGTTACCTTGGTTACTGGCAGCGACTTATTGGTTGCCGACAGCTCAATGCCATTGGCAGTATTCAGCAGTGGCGTTACATACGCATTGAAGAGCTCCGTAAAGGCCAGCCATTTTCCGTCAGGACTAGGTGAAAACTGGGTTGCATATTGCGAATGGTAATGCACCCGCTCGCTGCCACCACTCAGGTCCACACTCATAAAAGCCTTTTTGCCTTCATGCGTACTCTGGAAGAATATTCTTGAATCTGTTCCGTTGAAATTAGGGTCTACACCCTTGTTCACCACACGCTGCATAGCACCTCCGCTGGCGGGCATGATGTAGATACCGGCGTTTTTACCATGGGTATAGCCCAGCATGGCGTTGCCGCCGCCTTTAGCGAAAACAATCTTGTCTCCTTTATTGGAGTAGCGGGGGGTATAATAGAAACCTTTTTCCGTCGTCAGCAGTCTCGACTCCTGTGTTTGCAGGTCCAGCTTTCTGATCGATCCCTTGTCGTCATCATTCCATCCTACATAGACGAGCGACTTCCCGTCAGGACTAAAGCTCGGGTCAAACTCAAAGTCTGTGCCTTTGCTTATCCTTCTGGGCTGCCCGGAAGGCAGGTCCTTGAGGTATATAAAACCACCTGAATTGAATGCAATCATCTTCCCGTCAGGAGATGTTGCGAGCTGCCGGATCATCTTTGAATCAAACTCCTCCGAAAATACAGGATGCTCAAAGTGCAAGGCTTCTGTGATGGTATGCGAGGAGTTCACCTCAAAAGGAACGATGCTTACCGTTTGCGATAAGATGTCCAGGTTTCTGATCTTTCCTTTTGCATAGAAAATGATGTTCTTGCTGTCAGGGGTGAACGCATAAGTAGGATAAACTCCGAAGATGGCCCAGGTCTCCTGCTGGTCGCGCGACAGGTCATCATATACAGGCCACTCTTCTCCGCTGGTCAGGTCGTGCAGGTAGAGAACAGACTTCAGGCGTACCCGTCTCACAAAAGCAAGGAGCTTTCCGTCTGGCGAAACTCTCGGACGAACCGCGCCGCCCGGACCTCCGGTGATCTTCTCCGTTTCTCCCGTCTCGCGGTTCAGGCGTTTGATCGCGTAGATCTCCCCGTTCGGATCCTTGTTGTATTGAAAATAGGGGCCCGGACTCACATCCTCGCTGTAGTAAACATATTTTCCGTCGGGTGATACCTCCGGTTCTCCGGTATCCTGCTGATCATTTTTACGCTTGGTCAGCTGTACGCCTTCTCCACCCGAAATATGGTACATCCACATTTCCCCGGCTCCGAGAGAACGGGTGTTGGTGAAATGCTTGCGGGCAATCAGGAACTGATTGTCCGGCGTCCATACCGCATTGTTCAGCAGTCGGAAAGTCTCTTTTGATACCGCGCGCTTGCCGGTACCATTGCTGTTCATGACCCAGATATTGTCGCCGCCTTCGCGATCACTGGTATAGGAGATCTGTTTTCCGTTCGGACTGAAACGGGGCTGTACATCAAAGGCATTTCCGCCCGATAACAGAGTCGCCCGTCCACCTGCTATGGGCATTTTGTAGATATCACCCAAAAGGTCGAATACAATCTCCTTGCCGTCCGGACTCACGTCCAGGTTCATCCATGTTCCCTCATCTGTGGTAAAGGATACTGATTTGGACGGACCTCCCGGTCTTTCCACGTTCCAGTTTGACTTTACCTGTGCAGATGCATATTGAAATAAAAATGTAAGAAGAATAAGTGTGTGTCTTTTCATCATCAATCGGTAAGGTATGCAAATATACTTTCTTATCCCACACGGCAAGCAATGTCATCAAAGTTTGACCCTCCCCAAACCGTATCGAAAATATTTGAACGCACAAAAAATATGTATGTTTGAAGTGATGACGATATACGAAGCGCTGAAAACATACTGGAATTTCGATTCCTTCAGGCCCCTTCAGGAAGATATTATCCAGTCGGTGCTCGACGGGAAAGATACGCTTGCCCTTATGCCAACGGGTGGGGGCAAGTCCCTCTGCTTCCAGGTACCGGCCCTCGTACAGCCGGGTATCTGCATCGTTGTATCTCCTTTAATTGCGCTCATCAAAGACCAGGTCGAAGCCCTCAAAGCAAGAGGGATAGAAGCCGTTGCTCTGGTCTCCGGCATGACCAAACGGGAAGTGGATATTCTGCTTGATAATTGTATCTACGGCCATATCAAGTTCCTGTACGTCTCCCCCGAACGGTTGTTGTCGCCGATCGTTCGCGAACGCATCAGTTACATGAAAGTGAACCTGGTCGCCATCGACGAAGCACATTGTATCTCTCAATGGGGTTACGATTTCCGTCCGCCCTATCTGCAGCTGACCGAATTGCGGCAGCTTCAGCCTGAAGTGCCTGTGCTCGCACTGACGGCGACTGCCACACTCCGGGTGATAGACGATATTCAGAAGAAACTTGCATTCAAA
Organism: Arcticibacter sp.; assembly: GCF_053551015.1. Classification (NCBI taxonomy): domain Bacteria; kingdom Pseudomonadati; phylum Bacteroidota; class Sphingobacteriia; order Sphingobacteriales; family Sphingobacteriaceae; genus Arcticibacter; species Arcticibacter sp. The sequence goes on from NZ_JBMQOB010000004.1 coordinate 42,343, forward strand.
GCCCCCAACGTCTTTACCAAAAGCTTCAGCAGGTCCAACGTCAGTTATGTCGTCTCGGACGACGAGAACAAGATCCGCAAGCTGCTTTCCATCGCGAATAAGGTTCCGGGTACCGGTATCGTCTACGTCAGAAACCGCCGCGAAACCCAGGAGATCGCGCGGCTGCTCCATGCTGCGGGTATTCAGGCAGATTTCTATCATGCAGGACTGGATACACCCCTGCGAAGCCAGAAGCAAGCCGCCTGGATGAGCGGACAGATCCGTGTTATCGTCGCCACCAATGCATTTGGGATGGGCATAGACAAACCGGATGTGCGCTTCGTGGTCCACATGGATGTTCCCGAAAGTCTCGAAGCTTACTACCAGGAGGCCGGAAGGGCAGGGAGGGACGAAAAAAGATCATACGCTGTCCTATTATACAGTCCCGGCGACCGGGAACTTCTCGAAAAGCGCCTGGAGCTCGATTTTCCACCCATTGCTGAGATCCGCCATGTGTACCAGTGCCTGGGCAATTACTACCAGCTGGCCCACGGCGCCGGCGAGGGACTGGTCCTCGACTTCGACATCGGCGATTTCTGCTCTCGCTTCAAGCTCGATGCTGTCAAAACAATCAATGCTCTCAAATTTCTGGAGCATGATGGTTATCTGTTGTTGTCGGAAAGCATCTATCAGCCTTCCCGGGTTCAGATTGAAGTTTCTTCCGAAGAGCTCTACCGCTTTCAGATTGAAAATGCTTTCTTCGATTCCTTTATCAAAGTTCTCCTGCGCTCCTACGGTGGTATGTTCGAGCAATACAGCCCCATTCAGGAGTTTGAACTCGCCAAGAAGATGGGCAAGACCAAGGACGATATCGTGGTCATGCTGAACAAGCTGCAGGATTATAAGCTCTTAACATATCTTCCTCAAACAGACAAGCCTCAGCTGCAGTTTCTAAGGGCGAGGATGGATGCCGCTACCATGTACCTCGACGCCAAGTATATGAGGGAGCGAAAAGAGGTGATGAATGAACAGGTGCAGGCCATACTTCATTACGCAGAGACCAATACCTGCAGAAGTGTGATGCTGCTCCACTACTTCAATGAGCCCGATGCCCGAAAATGTGGTACTTGTGATGTCTGCCTTGAAGAGAAGAGAAAAGCGAATGCCGCCGGACTCGATGAACTGATCACCGTCGAACTGATCGACACTCTGGCCGATCAGCATCTCAACCTGGAAGAGCTGATCGGCTCCATGCGCTCCGGTACCGAAAAAGAGCGCGTAGCCATTCTCCGCCACCTGCTCGATGCCGGCAAGGTCAAGACCGATGGTGAACGCTATTATCTCTGAGTTTTCACAGTGTTCTTAGGCCTCGTCAGGTACTTGATCAACTCGACCAGGATAGCCGAAGCGGCGGTGATGGCCAGGATGATCTCGAAAGATTTCAGGCTTAAAGGCGTAGTTTTGAATATCCTGTCCAGTGAGGGTACATAAATGATCAGGATCTGCAAACCCACCGTGAGCAGAATCGCTCCCCACATCCTTCCGTTTGAGAAGATCGCTCTGGAGAACAGGCTGCTCGTGCTTGAACGTACAGAAAGCGCATTCACCAATTGAACAAAACACAATACCGTGAAGACCATCGTTTGCTGCGTAGCGGTATCGTAGCCGTGAAGCCGGGCAAAATATTGGGTAAATAATGCTGCTGCCGCCAGCACGACCCCCGTAGCCAGGATCTTGACTACCAATCCTCCCGCAAAAAGGTTCTCTTCCGGTGGACGAGGCGGGCGGTTCATAATGTCCTTTTCCGCAGGCTCAGCAGCAAGCGCCAGTCCGGGCAAACCGTCTGTCACCAGGTTGATCCACAAAATGTGAATAGGAAGCAGCGGAATAGGGAGTCCCAGCAAGGGAGCCAGGAAGATGGTCAGAATCTCGCCGAGATTGCAGGATAATACATAAAGTACAAACTTCCGGATATTATCATAGATCCTCCGGCCTTCTTTAACCGCTTTAACGATGGTCGCGAAGTTATCATCCAGCAGGATCATGTCCGAAGCTTCCTTCGTTACGTCAGTCCCCGTTATGCCCATGGCAACACCAATGTTGGCCTGCTTGAGCGATGGCGCATCGTTAACACCGTCGCCGGTCATGGCAACAAATTCTCCGTTCGCCTGCAAAGCCTTAACGATGTTCAGCTTCTGCTCCGGCGACACGCGTGCAAATACCGCAATATCTTTAATCTCGCGTCTCAGCTCTTCCTCAGACATCTGCGTCAGATCCATGCCCGTTCTGCTTGCAGCACTGCCATCGCGCACGATGTTCAGTCGTTCGGCTATTGCCAGGGCCGTCAGGGGCTGATCTCCCGTGATCATCACCGAGCGGATTCCTGCCGTCTGACATTCCTTAACAGCCTCAATCACCTCTTCCCGTGGTGGATCGATCATCGCCGTCATGCCCAGAAAGCCGAGCTCAGTCTCCAGCGCCTCAGTGAGCTCTGGCCGCTCATCAAATGTCCGGTAGGCAAAGAACAAAACACGCAGTCCGTCTGCGGCCCATTGCCTGTTTACATCCAGCCAGGCCTCCTTTTCGGCACGATAGCTTTCCTTCAGTACCTCAGTGATCCGGGCAGGGGCACCCTTTACAAACAGGATCCATTTACCCTCATGCTCATGCAGCGTGCTCATGCGCATTCTCACAGAGTCGAACGGTAGTTTGGCCACCAGCGGGAATTGCGTTGCCGAATCATTCCGAGTCTTTCCCTGCTTTGCGGCATAACTCACCAGTGCCGTTTCCGTAGAGTCGCCCAGAAGCTCATTTTCTGCCGAATAGCGCACCTCATTATTTAGCACCATCGCATGCAGCAGCAGATCATCCTGGCCGTCCATCGCCTGGAATTTTTCCACCGTCATCACGTTCTGTGTAAGCGTTCCCGTCTTATCACTGCAGATATCGGTGACCGAACCCAGGGTTTCCACAGCGGGCAGTGCCCGAACCAGCGCGTTCTGCTTCACCATCCGGCGTGCTCCTCCCGCCAGTCCAATCGTGATCACCGCCGGCAGTGCTTCCGGCAGCGCGGCTACTGCCAATGACAGGGCAGTCAGGAACATGGCGAAAGGCGGTTCTCCCCGCCAGAGGCCCACGCCAAACAGTACCAGACAGATCACCACCACGATCACTGCCAGCTGCTTACTGAACACCGCCAGCCTCTTCTGTAGTGGCGTCTGCTGATCCTTCACTTCCAGTAGTCCCGCAATCTTTCCGATCTCGGTATTCATGCCGATACCGGTGACCACGGCCTTTGCTGTGCCATTACTCACCGTAGTTCCCTTGAAGATCATATTGTGCTGATCACCCGGAAGAAGATCCTCGTCACCGATAGGATCGGTCAGCTTTTCGATCGAATGACTCTCCCCTGTAAGTGCCGCCTCCTCGGTCTTGAAGGAACTCACTTCCAGGAGCCGGGCGTCGGCGGGTACGATGTCACCTGCTTCCAACAGGATGATGTCGCCGGGAACAAGTTCCGAAGCTTCCAGTTCCGTAGGATGATGGTCGCGCAAAGCCAGCGCCGACTGTGCCGACATCTTCTGCAGCATGCGGACCGACTCTTCTGCATTGTATTCCTGCACGTAACCGATCCAGGCATTTCCGAGGATAATGGCCAGAATCACATACGCATCCGTATGCTCACCTACGGCAAATGACACCCCTGCTGCAACGATCAGGATAATGATCATGACATCTTTAAATTGAGAAAGCAGTATGCTGAGCCGGCTCTTTCGCCTGGCTTCTTTGAGGGTATTCTTTCCGAACTTTTCCTGAAGAGCAGGAATGGAAGCGGTGCTTAAACCGTGGATTTCAGTTTGAAGTTCATTTAATACTTCTTCTTTCTTGAGCTGATACCAGATTTTCATGAACAATGTTTGATGATGAAGCCCAGAAGGTTAATCATCAAACATTGTTTTTGTTTTCAGAATAAAATGAAAACGCATATGCAATCTTATATCCTAAAGCGGTATAAGATTGCATGTTATGATCAGGCGGGGTTCTTCAGCGACTGAATGAAACCCGGGATCTTTTCTTTATAGTTTTCCGTCGCCAGCAGCCTGACGAATGCAGTTCCCACAATGGCACCGCTGGCATATTCACTGGCCTTGCTGAAGCTCGCATGATCTGAAATACCAAAGCCGATCATGGCCGGGTTTTTCAGGTTCATGTTCTTAATCCTGGCGAAGTAATCGTCTGTCTTAGATGACAGGTCCAGGTTCTTCCCTGTCGTAGATGCTGACGAAAGCAGGTAGATGAAGCCATTGGTCAGACCATCAATATGGCGGATCCGCTCGTCGGATGTTTGCGGCGTGATCAGGAATACATTGCTCAGGTTATGCTTCGTGAAGCAGTCCTGATAAAGATCCTCGTACTCATACATCGGCAGATCGGGAATGATGACCCCGTCAACGCCCACTTCAGCACAGGCCGCACAGAAGCGCTCCACACCGTATTGCAGTACAGGATTGAAATAACCCATCAGCAATACCGGGATATTTACCCGTTTACGAAGTTCTTTCAGCTGTTCAAACAGCACCTTAATCGTCATCCCATTGCCTATCGAGGTCAGCGAACTGTTCTGGATCACCGGGCCATCGGCCAGTGGATCCGAGTAGGGGATACCGATCTCCAGGAAATCTGCTCCCGCCTGCTCCAGCGCTTCAGCGATATCGACGGTGTCGTTTAAAGCAGGGTAGCCTGCCGTGAAATATATAGATAGTACGGATTTATTCTTTTGTTCAAAAAGCTTGTTAATTCTATTCATTACAGTCCAAAATAGCTCATATATGTACTCAGATCCTTATCGCCTCGTCCCGACAGGCAAACCACAACCGTTTCATCTCCCTTGAAATCCATCTTTGACAGATACGCAAGCGCATGGGAGCTCTCAATAGCCGGGATGATACCTTCCAGCTTCGCCAGTTCCAGACCCGCCTGCATCGCTTCATCATCAGTAATGCTGACGTAGAGCGCACGTTTGGAAGTATGGAGGTGTGCGTGCTGAGGGCCAATTCCAGGGTAATCCAGACCGGCAGAGATGGAATAAGGCTCCACCACCTGTCCGTCTTCTGTTTGCATCACGATGGAACGGCTGCCATGCAATACCCCTTCCTTGCCCAGCAGGGTTGTTGCTGCCGACTCGCCCGAGTCGACACCTTTTCCAGCCGCTTCAATGGCGATCAGCTTGGCGTGCTCATCATCCAGGAAGTGGTAGAACATTCCCATGGCGTTGCTGCCTCCGCCTACGCAGGCAAGAACATAATCCGGACTGGAGTTGCCGGTTTTCTCGAGTAGCTGCCACTTGGTCTCTTCCGAAATGATCGACTGAAAACGTGCCACCATATCCGGGTAAGGGTGCGGACCTACTACTGATCCGATGATATAGTGCGTGTCGGTGGGATTATTGATCCAGTCGCGCAATGCTTCGTTCGTCGCATCTTTCAGCGTCTGGCTTCCTGAAGTTGCCGGGATCACCGTAGCACCCATCATCTTCATTCGCGCCACGTTAGGTGCCTGGCGCTCAATGTCGACAGCTCCCATGTACACGATGCATTCCAGGCCTTTCAGCGCACATACCGTAGCAGTAGCCACGCCATGCTGACCGGCACCCGTTTCCGCAATGATGCGCTTTTTACCCAAACGCTCCGCAAGGAGGATCTGGCCTACGGTATTATTGATCTTATGGGCACCTGTATGGTTCAGGTCTTCCCGTTTCAGGTAAATCTTTGCTCCGTATTTCTCAGACAGGCGTTCCGCCAGATAGAGGGGAGAAGGACGGCCTACATAGTCTTTCAACAACTGCAGGTACTCATCCCGAAACTTAGGATCATGAATATATTCCAGATATTTCTCTCTTAGTTCCTTGATATTCGGATACAGCATTTCAGGGATGTATGCACCTCCAAATACGCCGTAATAACCTTTTTCATCTACTTGATAGCTCATAATATCTATTTAAATATCGCTTTTAATTTAGTGTAGTCCTTCAATCCCGGAGCCAGCTCGAACTTGCTGTTCACATCTATGGCATATAAACGGCTGTCGTTGATCTCGCGTATTTCATCTACCTGATCAATATCTATTCCACCACTTAAGAAGAAGGGTTTCGATGTTTTGTTTTGGCTCAGGAGGCTCCAGTCGAACCGCTGTCCCGAACCTCCATGTGCAGGAGTCTTCGTGTCAAACAAAAAATAGTCCACATTCTCCTCATAAGCATTCAGCAGGCCGAAGTCAAAATCTTCATCCACGCCAAAGGCCTTGATTACCTCCACACCCAGATCAGCAATTTCCCGGCAGAAGTCAGGCGACTCCGAGCCATGCAGCTGCACGGCGGTTAATCCCAGCTTTTCCACCCAGGAAGCAATCTCTGCCGCGTCCGCATTAACAAATACACCCGTTTTTTTTATTTCTTCCGGAAGCGTCTTCAATAATCCGGCATCCACGTTTTCCGCAAACCGGGCCGAACGGGAATAAAAAATAAAGCCAAGATAGTCGGGCGATAATGAGGCCACCTCCCGGATGTTCCCGGAATCCCTCATACCGCAGACCTTGATCTTGAACGGGCGGGTCGATATGTTCAAAGGAGCAGCCATTAGTTCAGGCCGATTAATGTATTGAAGCTGTTCAGGGCTTTTTTAGAAAGAAGTGCTTCTTCAGCCTCGTAGAAGCAGTCGGCAAAGGATTTCTCCGGGCAAATCGTTTTGATGCCGAGCGCCGCATTGGTAAGTACCACATTGCTTTGCTCCGTCGTTCCGCGTCCGTTAATCACCTCCATAAATATCTTCGCTGATTCTTCAACGGTACTTCCACCGCCAATCGTAGCCGGGTCAATCTTGTCGAAGCCGATCTGCTCCAGGGTGTAGATCTTTTCCCCCGTATTACTGAAGGTTTTGAAGTTTCCCGTCAGAGAGATCTCATCATAACCATCCAGGGCATGCAGGATCGTGTACTGTTTATCTGATTTCTGATACAGGTATGCATAAAGGCGTGCAATCTCCAGGCTAAATACCCCTACGACCTGGTAAACAGGATTAGCCGGATTTACCATCGGTCCCAGCATATTGAAGAATGTTTTTACACCCAGTTCTTTACGGATAGGCGCCACATTTTTCATTGCGGAGTGAAAGAGTGGAGCATGCAGGAAACAGATGCCTGCCTTTTCAACGCTCTTTTGCAGAAACGAAGGATCGTTACTAAACCGGCAGCCCAGGAATTCCATCACATTGGAGGATCCACATCCGGAAGAAACACCGTAGTTTCCGTGCTTAGCCACCTGGTATCCCGCTCCGGCTACCACAAAAGAGGCCAGCGTGGAGATATTGAAGGTGTCTTTACCATCGCCACCCGTTCCGCAAAGGTCAATGAGTTTGTACTGCTGGAGTCCAGGGTCCAGACAAAGATCAAGCATCGCATCGCGGAAGCCTTCCAGTTCTTCAACAGTCATGCTCCTCATGCAGTATGCCGTCATGAAGGCAGCCATCTGCGAGCTATTGTACATCCCGGTGGTGATGTTTGTCAGAATCTCTTTAGCCTCCCGGGAATTAAACGTTTTGTGCTCGAATAAGCGGTTTAAGATTTGTTTCATGTAATGTTTTTCTTGTCCCCGGCAGGACAAAAAAAAGGTTGCCTGCCGGGCAACCCTGTTTATTTTCTTTTTATAAAAATATACATATACAGTTTGCCTCTACGATTGCTCGAATTGCCACCACCAAAGCTTATGTATAGTATTTGTCTTCATACCTGTAATGACAAATATGCTAAATTCTTTCAGATATATGAAATGTTTCCCGATCTAAGTAAAATAAGTTCCCGGCGGGGTATGTCGATCATAAAAAGCGTTAAACCTGCTTATAAACAACAAAGGCTCCTGCATGGGAGCCTTTGTTGTTTTATAATGCGAACGATATAATCCTATTTGGTGTAGATCTTACTTGCATCCCGATAGCCGGCAGCCGTATTGCTGTACCAGTCTGTGAAGGAGAGACCTCCGGAAACTGCCCAGTCAGCAAAGTGAGGGTAAGCCGCTGTAACCGGACTCATTTCTACCGGATACTGATAGGAGCCCACAAAGTTGATTGCCCAGGGGTAGTTCTCCTTCGACAGGTAGTATTTGCTGCTGCTTTGACTAGAAGCATCGTCAGCTGTGCCAAAGAGCTTGGTGTCGGCCTTGTCAGTTGGTAGAAATCCCGGAAGGTGGATTTCGTATCCCCTGCGCAGGTTGCTGATCAGGAATGGATTAAACTTAGATACCTGTAAGCTCGTTGTGGGCAAAGGTGAGGTGAATGTTACCATCACGGTACTCGTGTTGCCCGTTACTTTTGCTTTGCCCGGACTCACGTTCACAAAGTATGATCCGTCAGGGTTTTTCAGCAACGCTTCATGATTATCGAAAGGTACGATGACCGCGTTGGTCTGACCTGCTTCAACGCCGTTTGCCGCGAAAGTAAGATAGTTGCTGATCGTTTGCTGACCAGTCACTGAACGTACTGAAGATGCAGGCACCGGCAGTTGAATCGCAAACCCGTTGCGGTATGATGCCCCGGCAGCTACCGGAGTAAATTCGCCCTTCATATCGACTATCTGATTCTGAGCATTGCTCGTAAAGGTATAACGATAGTTGACAACAAGGTCATTCAGGTCGAAATCACCCTTCGCCGGCCAGTTATCTTCAAAGCCGATGCTGGCAGTTCCTGTTTGAGAAGGATAGAAGCTGATGTAGGCTCTGCTAGGGTCGTTCGGGAATGCATCCTGCGCGTCCTGTATGCCGTCACCGTCACTGTCGCCTCCTTTATCTATTGGCGGTACACCTCCGGTAGAAATACCGGTTACCGGATTCGATGTAGCATAAACAACCAGATCATTAAAGTCATTATCCGATTCTGTCTGACGGTTTAAATCTTCAAAGCCTATCAAAAACAGCTTATGTACATCATCATAGAGTGTGACTGTATGCTTTTTTGTAGCTGCGGTAGTTTCCGGATTGAAGCTCGGATTAGAATAGAACTTAACCGTAGAGGTCATGACACCGGTAGAGCTCCATGCATTCTGCAGCAGCACAAAACCGATGGAGGTGCCTGCATTGAAGCGTCCCAGCTTCACTTTATCACCGGAGTTCAACCCGCCTGCAGAACCTATAGCGGAAGAGTTCGGGAAAATAAGGGTGATCTTGCTGATATCATCTACGCGTGTCGGCGGAGTATTAGTCGGATAAGTATAGTAGCCCAGCGAATTGAGTAAGCCGGCACCTTCCGATACGAACGTAATCCATACATCTGATGTGGCATTGATATGCAGGTCCGGCACAGCCGTGCTGCTCAGATACTCAGGGTGAGTTCTGGTCAATGCCGAGCCTTCTGGCAACGACGCATTTACATAAGATAGCAACGAAGCCGGGATCACGTCAGGAGTGCTCTCCAGATATACCGGTCTCCCCAGCTTGAACGGATACGCAGTGGTATTCAGGACAGCGTTGCTGGAAGACGTATACGGACTCGGGTAAGTGATGGTTGGAGTTGCTGATGTGGTTGCTGTGGCTGTCACCAGGCTGCTTAGTTTAGCTACCTGAGTGCTGGCCGTGTTTGTAATTTCTTCAGGAACAATATCACCCGAATAGCCGTCTTTGCCGCCAATAGTGGCAACGATGCTGTTAGACGATGAAATGACGGCCTGCGCATTGCGGATCAGGCCTATATAAGCCGGATCAATAATCAAGCGGCTTACAGAAGCGGGCACCGTGACTATACCGCTAAGCTGTCCGTTTTGATTAGTTGCACCTTTATAAATCGGCTCCTGAGTATCGGGGAGGTAAACGGCCACTACAACTCCGGCTAATGCTTCGTTATTGTTCGTTTTTAGGTTAAGGTTTAAGCTGACATTTTTGGTGGTGCTGAAGTTAAAACCTTCCGGTGCAATCTTGGTAAGGGGAGTGGTTTCCTCCGGCACAGAGGAGCCTTCTTTTTTGCAACCCGCCAATGCTCCTAAGGCAGCAAGTAGAGTGAACGTTAAAAATTTTCTCATATAGTGTTTCTCAAAAGGTCATTACTCCATTGCGAATAATGTGATCCTGATTATTTACTTCTACGAAAAAGTTACATACTTGGTTTTTGAAAATGTGCAGTTAATATGATTATTTTTTGGCCATGCGAAAGCTGCCGGAGCAAACAAATTGAACCACAAGGAAGCGGCCGTAGGTTCATGCAGATTAATCCTTTTGTGCTATTTTCTATTTTATCGCTAGTGCTTTTGGTAAATGCAGCCCATTAGCTACTCCGTTTTTCCCCCTATGAGTCCGACCCTGGGATCTAAAAGTCGGACTTCCATCAGTATCTTATCAGCCGCTGTGCTAGCTGATAAAAAATGCTTTATACTGAATTTCACCTTACAAAAATCAGACACTTAAACAGCTTTGTATTTACAACGATTAAAATTCGTACGATATAATTTTTACACCAGACGTAAATCAAACAGATTTACTTTGACTTGATTTTGTTGCTCTTTATTTTCTTCTTGATGTTGATTTGTGGATCGGCTAAATGGCAGTCTAGATGAGATCTTATGTGAACAGGCATCGTATCTATGTCCTTATTTAGGAAAAATGCGCTGTATTTGAGAATATTGAGTCGCGAAACTCTAAAAAATCGACACCTTCCGGTAGTCAGCCTATCTTGTCGCAAAAAAGAATATGGCAAAAGTAGACAACAGAGGTATGGTGCGTGGCACTGCAGGTTCGGTGGTGTATCGCCGGTATCGCGAAATGAACATCATTCAGGGGAAACCCCGCAAATTCAAACAGACCAGCGAAAGCATTCGCGCTTCGACGGAGTTCGGGCTTTCCAGCAGCACAGCTGCGGTGATTCGCCGGGCATTTCAGCCCGCTTATGTCCACCACGATGGTCAGGCGGTGAGCCGGAGCACGCAATTGGTGTACCGGGGTATCCGGGGAAGCCTGACCCGGCAGGTGGGCGAGCGCGACCTGCATGATGCAGACCTTAAAAGCATCATCGGGATGGAGTTTAATAACAATAGTCCGGTGAGCGCTGTGCTCCAGGTCAACCACCGGATAGAACGTGATGAGCAGGGGAGGATCCGCGTCCTAATGGGAGCTTTGAACGAGAGAACAGATCTCCGGGTACCTCTGAGCATCGATAAAGTTGTTAGCAAGTACTGCATCCGTTTCAGCCTGATCGGCTTCAATTTCAGGAAGGAGTATTATGAATATCTGGAGGTAAAGGATCTGGAGCTGAACAAATACGGAGAGCTGGAAGCGCAGGAAATTTGGTTTGAAACACAGCCTGCCCCAGAGCAGTTGCTGATGTTGAGTGTTTCGGTACTGGCTTACAGGAAAACAAGAATGGACGAAGGATACGTGTTGCTGAACAGCAAGGAGTTCAGTCCCTCTGCGCTGATAGCAGTCTATGCGGCCGAAGAACCGGGAGAATACCCGTCGGGGCCAGTGAATATGGAGCTCAGCGAGGCGCAGCTAGCACAGGAAACCATTTGCTACATGGGTTACGCGGGCAACCGGCTGCTGCGTGACCTGGAACGAAAGTTTGGACCTTACATAATAGCGCCTAAGAAGCGAACGACTCATGATAAAGAACCGCAGCTCTTCCCGGTTGGGAAGCGGGTATCGTTTTCTTGAGATGTGCGGGCGCCATAAACTGTAGAAGCCTTCTGTCGGGGGAATTCGGTCGATTGACATCGTGTCTGCCAGGATGGTCCAGCCGAGTAGTGACTTTACTTTCGGCTAACTAAAGAAGATCTGATCCACACTGAATCATTTCGATAATGTAGCCTGTCCCATGGATAAAGCCTATCCATATGAAAAAATGTACATAGTTGATTCCGTAGGGGAGCAGAACTGCAACGAGTGAGCGTACTGCAACCTATGGCTCGGAAATGAGACTAACTATTAGCATCGAGTAACGTATCCTCTAAGTATATATCCATTTGGCGGGGCTTCAACTGTTTTTTTAAGTGTCTTAAGAGGTCGGTAAAGGTTGGCTCAATGGCGATTCGGCAGCAGACATGAACATCTGCTTTTGCTTGAAGATCAAGCTTGGCTGCAAACAAACAAGCGATTGCATTGTCACCCTTCGAACAATTGGGCCTATCTTTGTTGGAAATATGTTCTTTATTGCACTATGAAAGAAATCTACTTAGCCGTTAAAAATTTCATCATTTACCGCTTTAATCTTCATGAAGACACGGAAGATAATGAGCTGACCATTGAAGCAATCAAGAAGAATGTTGAATTCAGGGGCGCCAATCTCTGGACCTTGATCTTTGCTATATTTATAGCCTCTATTGGTCTTAATGTAAACTCCACAGCTGTTATTATCGGTGCAATGCTCGTGTCTCCTCTGATGGGTCCGATAATGGGCATAGGCCTGGGAATAGGTATTAATGATTTTGATCTTGTAAAAAAGGGACTGAGAAACCTCGGTATCGCCACAATAATCAGTATCGCCACCTCTTATCTTTATTTTTGGATTACACCATTGCATGATGCCTCTTCAGAGATCCTTGCCAGAACTTCACCTTCTATCTGGGATGTATTTATAGCAGGACTGGGTGGCCTGGCGGGTATTGTTGCTGCTACGCGTAAGGATAAAAGCAACGCTATCCCGGGTGTTGCCATTGCGACTGCATTGATGCCGCCTTTATGTACTGCTGGTTACGGCCTGGCGTCCGGGAATATTTATTTCTTTTTCGGGGCATTATATCTTTATTTCATAAACAGCATTTTCATCTGTGTAGCAACATTCCTGATCGTTCGCTTTCTCCAATTTCCAAAAAAGGAGTTTCAGGATAAATCGTATGAAAAAAAGGTGAGCAGGTATATTCTTATTATAGTTCTACTGACTACAGCCCCCAGTATCTATCTAACCTACCAGATTTTAGAAAAAAGTATATTTGAGACTAACGCTGAGGCTTTTGTTCAAAAGGAACTGAATTTTACCAATACGCAGGTTATTACTAAAAACTACAACTATGGCCGAAGCGGTCGTGAAATAGATCTTTTACTTCTGGGTGCCGATCTAACAGGTCGCCAGATTGACTCCCTGACCGCTAAATTGGGACTATATAAGCTCGACGGCACTAAACTCACTATAAGGCAGGGGTTAAACGCCAAGAATGAGATCGATTTGTCTCAAATAAAGGCGAGCATTCTGGAAACCGTCCACCAGAATAATAATCCTTCGAATCGAAAGGAAAATAGCAGGTATACAAAGATTGATAAACCCATTCCTGACATTAGAGAAGAACTCAGGTCATTGTATCCCGAGATGAACGAGTACAGCATTTCCAATGTTGAAGTTCATAAAACAGATACGAACAGAGTGGACACGCTTACCCAGGTTGTAGCCAGTTTTGACAACACAATCTCTAAAACCGAAAGGACTAGAATGGCCACCTGGCTTAAAAGGAGGCTTAAGGTCGATTCTTTACAAATTATTGTGCAGTCGAATTAGATCCTATCTCCTGGAATTCGGGTCCAGCGATTTGACTATTGGCTGCTATGTTTGGTGGAGGTACCTCTCTCAGGAAACGGGCAGTACAATCGAAGCGTATCAATTCTCTGTTTTCTTAACACTAAACCGGAATTGAATGATCTATAAGTTTTTATAAGTGGATTTTAATAGATTGTACTAGCCCCCCTAAAAGCCTGGACTAAATTTAGAAAACAATTTAGAACCATTAAATTAGGGAATCATGAAAATAGAAAGAAGGGCGTTCACGCCTGAAGACAGGCTTTCTATCATTCAGGAAGGCGAGCGAGAGGGAATCACATCCACTTGCCGGAAGTATAATTTAGCACCCTCACTATATGCCAGATGGAAGAAGAAGTATCAGTGTAAGGG
>NZ_JBMQOB010000005.1:0-26079 GCF_053551015.1 Arcticibacter sp.
CACACCATACGACCAAACAATCACCCAACAATCGCTACAATGAATCAACAGCTCAAAAGGCCGCTTAATACAGGAACATTAACACCGAAATATTAACTTAACTTACCAGACTTTTGGTCTCGAAAATGGGGAGTGTTATACTATTTAAGCTTAAAACGAATGTGTCGCCTTTGGATTTCAGGCGTTCTTTCAATTAAGGATACTGAGCATAGCTACGACAGGTCGCATTTGTTTATGCTGCTTTGTGGGCCCAAGTGTTTTAATTTAGGTTTTTAGTTTATTGGATGCTCTTAGTGTATTGGAATACATTTTTGCGAAATTTCTTTCGGAGTCTTTACCTGTTTTAGCCGGCTTTCTGCATCTGTATTGACGTCTACATGAAAGTTTGTTACAATGAGGTAAAATCTTGAACTAGCTATGCCAGAGTGTTAAAACTGGATTAGCGCCAATTAATTTGTAGTGAAACATGAGTAAATTCACATTCGTAAAATCCAGTAGTAAAAACAATCAAATTCAATGAATTCAAAGCTCATACAAACTTGTAGCAGTATATTTCTAGGTACCGTTGGTTTAACAGCTACATTTTTACCTGATGAAATTGCCAGCAATTTCGGCATGAATGCAAATGAATATGCAAATATTATTATTCAAATTCTTGGTGCTTTATATGTTGGTTTCGCCATGACCAACTGGATGGGAAAAACACTATTGATAGGGGGAATCTATGGTAAGGCACTGTATATGGGTAATTTTGCTCATTTCTTGATTGGTGCATTAGCATTGTTGAAATGGAATATTAGAAATGGTGCATCATCTAAAATCCTAATGGTATTACTGGCGGCATATTTGATATTTGCGGTAGTCTATGGATTATTTCTTTTTAAAACTCCAAAAACAGTAACGCTTAACGAAGATGCTTATACGAAAGTGTAAGTGTCACTAAAAACGAACAGGCCCCTGAATAAACTATCTGCCAAGCATAGACCCAGCTAGGTAAGCCCACCCAGAATGGAATAGGATACAGACGTGAAATTTGCTAAGCCTATTAACGGCACCCATCCGGGCTCAAACCATCGCTCCTTTTTATCGAGCCTTCGAGGTCTCCCGCTTTAGGATCGCCTGATTAATCCGCTTGATCAAGATAGGGCCTTCATAAATAAATCCGGTATAGATCTGTACCAGGGAAGCTCCTGCGTCTAGTTTATCGAGTGCATCCTGACCTGAGTGGATCCCTCCTACTCCGATGATCGGGAATGCCTTATTTGATTTCTCCGAAAGGTAGCGGATGACTTCCGTGGAGCGTTTTGTTAGCGGTTTGCCGCTCAAGCCTCCTGTTTCTGATTTCAGGTGCTCAGGCGAACGGAGGTTATCCCGTGAAATCGTTGTATTCGTAGCAATGACACCTGCGATCTTCGTTTCTGTCACGATCTCAATGATGTCGTCAAGTTGTTCGTTGGTCAGATCTGGTGCGATCTTTAGCAGAATGGGACGGCTGACACCGTTCTTGCTGTTGCGCTGCTGAAGGGTGTTCAGAATTTCCTTTAGGGGACCCTTTTCCTGCAAGGCTCTCAATCCCGGGGTATTTGGAGAGCTGACGTTCACAACGAAGTAATCTACCACGTCGAACAGGGCATCGAATGCTTTGATATAGTCGTTTACAGCTTCTTCGTTGGGGGTAATTTTATTCTTGCCGATATTGCCGCCAATTATTAGTCCTTTCCTCTTCAGGTACTTCAGGCGGGTTGCGGCTACTTCTGCACCTTCGTTGTTAAAACCCATACGGTTGATCAGGGCTTCGTCTGCGGGCAGACGGAACATCCGGGGCTGATCATTTCCTGGTTGCGGTAAAGGGGTAACGGTACCAATTTCAATAAATCCGAAGCCAAAGTGCGAAAGCTCTTCTACCAGTGCGGCGTTCTTATCAAAGCCTGCTCCGAGTCCTACGGGATTTTTGAACTTCAAGCCGAATACTTCTCTTTCCAGCCTGGGGTCATCCAGATGGAAGACGTTTTTCTGAAGAAAAGGTACGCCGGGGATCATATTGCCGTTCTTCAGCATGGAAGTGACAATATGGTGAATGTTCTCAGGAGCAAATTGGAATAAAAGAGGCTTTAGCAATTGATACATGCGGCGAAATTACTGCAGTTTTAGGAAATAAGAATGCATTTTCTCATTTATTTCTGTTACGCTGGCCACTTTAGCTGTAGTTTTGCGACTGCAAAGAACACGAAACATGGCAGATCATTTATCTCTGGTACAGACGGCCGACGGCTCTTCTACGATATTCAATAACCTGGTGGGCGAAAACTACCACTCCAGGCATGGTGCTTTGCAGGAAAGTCAGCACGTTTTCCTGAAATCGGGACTGCAGCATTTCCTGAACCTGTCGGGAGCAACTGCGGTGGACGTACTGGAGGTGGGCTTCGGAACGGGACTGAATTTCCTGATCAGCGCCGACTATTGTCGCACCGCAGGTATCAATTTGCAGTATACGGGCATCGAAGCGTATCCACTTTCGGAAGAGCTGATCTTTGCTACCGGATATGAGCAGTATGTTTCTGACGGAACCTGGCAAGCTTTTAAGGAGATTTACAGTCCTGCATTAGCCTCTGTACAAACCTTATCTAAGGCTTGCTCACTGGAGGTGGCGGTGACGAAGCTAATGGATTTTGATGCATCCCGCTCGTTCGATGTAATGTATTTCGATGCATTTGCGGAGATTCATCAGCCCGAGATGTGGTCTTTGGAAGCGTTGGCGCATATCACGCGGTTCATTAAACCGGGCGGGGTGTTTGTAACCTATGCCATTACGGGGAATCTGAAGCGGGCGTTGAAATCACTGGGTTTTTCCATCGAGAAAGCACCGGGTGCTCCAGGGAAGCGGGAGATGCTGCGAGCAACAAAAAACCTCTAGTTCCGCTCGAGGGGTCAGGCACTAAATACCTGGTTTTAAATCCACTCTGAGGGATCAGATACTCTGCGCAATAACAAATCCTGAGGCCCATGCCCATTGGAAGTTATAGCCACCCAGCCAGCCGGTTACGTCTACACACTCACCTCCGAAATAGAGTCCGGGTACCTTCTTCGCTTCCAGGGTCTTGGAGGAGAGTTCACTCGTGTCTACGCCGCCGCGCATCACTTCTGCCCTATCGTAGCCTTTATCTCCGGCGGGTTTCACTTTGAAGTAGTGGATCTGTTGCTCGATGGCCTGCAGGTCTGCC
The DNA here is from genome assembly GCF_053551015.1 of Arcticibacter sp. Taxonomy (NCBI): domain Bacteria; kingdom Pseudomonadati; phylum Bacteroidota; class Sphingobacteriia; order Sphingobacteriales; family Sphingobacteriaceae; genus Arcticibacter; species Arcticibacter sp. Next base: position 3,222 of record NZ_JBMQOB010000005.1, read on the forward strand.
TTACTTAAGGACGCGAGGTTCTTGTCGACAGGCAGGTATTTGGCCATCGCATCCGCAATCTTCCGTGTATAGAGCTGCGCAAGTACCGTGATCAGACTTTTCTTGCCGTTCTGCTGACGCTCCTGTTCGATGAGTTCGAGAATATTTTGTCCTGGCAGGAGGTCAAGCTCGATCCAGTCGCCGGGTCGCCAATAGGAGGAAATCTGAAGGATCGCGGGACCGCTTAAGCCCCAATGGGTGAACAGGATATTTTCCTCAAAGCTGATCTCCTCATGGCTGACCCTGCAGAAAATGCTGTTTCCGGAAAGGCTTGCAAACCATTCGGCGTCTTTACCGGTGACGGTAAGAGGAACCAGAGCGGGTGCAGTGGCCACGATCTTCAGTCCGAATTGCCTGGCAATGCGCAAAGCAAAGTCTGTTGCTCCGAGCTTCTGAACGGGCAATCCGCCTGAAGCCAAGACTACCGCAGCTGCTTCCAGCGTCTTGCTCTTCCCATGCTGCTCATAAGTCACGCTAAAGCGGCCATCCTCGTGACGAGCAACGGATTTGACTTCTGCCTGAGTCCGGATCTCTTGCCCCAGGTCGGCACAAAGGCTTGTAAAAATATCCACGATGTCTTTGGCCTTGTTGTTTTCCGGAAAGAGCTGGCCGAGCGTTTTTTCCTGACCATAGATGCCGTAAGTCTCGAAAAAGCTGATGGTATCGTCTACGGTCCACTGTGAGAAGGCTGATTTGCTGAAATGTTGGTTGGCCGACAGGAAGTTAGCGTGGCTGCTGTATAGATTGGTGTAGTTGCAGCGCCCTCCGCCGGAGATCAGGATCTTGGCTCCTGCCTTGTCATTTCGCTCCAGGAGGATGACTTGTTTACCCAGGAAACCGGCCTGAACCGCACACATTAAGCCACAGGCGCCGGCGCCAATTATTATCGCATCAACCATCGGCCAAATATAAAAGTTTTGATTTTAGGGTTGGATATGTATATTTGTCTTATCCCGGTTTTAATCAGGAGCCCAATATATGTCAATACAGTTCACATACCATCATCATCTCCATCATCGCCTCGCGGCGATATGATATGTATATGGTTTCTACGTGAAACTGATTGTTCCTGAACACCTTTTATTGGACTGATTAAATTTTATATAAATTGAAAACACTCAAAATTGCTATCCAGAAATCTGGTAGACTAAACGAAAAATCGGTAGAGCTTCTTAAAAACTGCGGCCTTAGTTTTGAAAACTACAAAAGCTCCTTAATATCTCCTGTATCTAACTTCCCCCTCGAAATTCTTTTCTTAAGAGACGATGATATTCCTGAATATGTGCAGGATGGTATCGCTGATCTGGGTATTGTGGGCGAAAACGTAATCAACGAAACCGAAGTAGATGTAGCTTATCTCCAGATGCTAGGCTTTGGCAGATGCTCGCTGAAATTGGCGGTTCCGCAGAACGGAGAGATCAAGACTCTGGAGGATCTGAATGGTAAAGCCATCGCTACCTCCTACCCGAACATTCTGAAGAAATACTTAGCAAACAACAATATTACATCCGACATACGCACCATTTCAGGTTCTGTGGAGATTGCTCCCGGACTTGGTCTGAGTGATGCGATCTGCGACCTGGTTTCTACTGGTGGTACCTTAAAGAGCAACGGACTGGTAGCCTTTGGTGATGTGATGCACTCGCAAGCGGTGCTGATCGGTCGCAAGGGTGATGAAGAAAATCCACTGATCGTGGAACTGCTGCAACGCGTGCAATCTGTGCTGCGTGCAAAGGAAACCAAGTATGTTGTACTCAACATCGAGCGCAAGAATCTTGACGCGATCAAATCTCTTCTGAACGGCATCAAAAGCCCTACAGTTGTTCCTTTGGCGGATGAAGGCTGGGTTGCTGTTCATACCGTTATTTCAGAAAAAGATTTCTGGGATAAGATCAGCCAGATGAAGGCTGTGGGAGCACAGGGTATTGTTGTTATGCCTATAGAAAAGATCATTTTATAGTGTTACAGACCTATTTATATCAGGACCTGGGGGCGGGAGACATCAAGAAGCTGATCTCACGTAATGCCGACGAAGACCAGACTATTGGTCAGCGTGTAGAGTCCATCATCTCTGAAGTGCGCACGAATGGCGATGCAGCGCTGCGGGCTTTTGCTGAGAAGTTTGACGGGGTGCAGCTGGAGAAGCTGTATATCGAAAAGCACGAGATTGAGCAGATAGCAGCGGGTATCGGTGCGGAACAAAAGGCGGCTATAGATCTGGCTTATGCCAATATATCTGCTTTCCACAGCAGTCAGCAACACCAGGAGGCAGCGGTAGATACCATGCCTGGCGTGACTTGCTGGCGTGAAAGCCGCGCGATTGAGCGCGTGGGACTCTATATCCCCGGAGGCTCTGCAGTATTGCCAAGCACTTTTCTGATGCTGGGCATTCCAGCACGGATTGCAGGCTGTAAAGAGATCGTGGTTTGTTCTCCTCCTCAAAAGAATGGGCTTATCAATTGCTATGTGGCCTATGTGGCGGTTTTGCTGGGCATTGAACGCATTTATCTGGCGGGTGGCGCTCAGGCTGTGGCCGCTATGGCTTACGGTACGGAGAGCATTCCGAAAACAAATAAGATCTTCGGTCCGGGTAATCAATACGTGACCAAAGCAAAAACCATCATACAGTCTTCGACACAAACAGCTATTGATATGCCGGCAGGACCTTCGGAGGTTCTGGTGATTGCGGACGAGGGTGCGGATGCGGAGTTTGTGGCGGCGGACTTGCTGGCACAGGCGGAGCATGGCGCAGACTCGCAGGCGATACTGGTGTCGAACTCCTCAGAATTGATCGAGAAGACGCTTGCTGCTTTAGAAAGACAAGTGGCAGTATTACCACGTGCGGAGATTGCGGGCAAAGCCATAGCAAACTCGTATGCGGTACTGACAGCCGACCTGACAGAGGCTATGGCATTTAGCAATGTATACGCTCCCGAGCACCTCATTCTGGCCACAGCGAACTGGAAAGAACTCATTCCTTCGATCAGCAATGCCGGGTCTGTTTTCCTTGGACATCTGACTCCGGAGAGTGCAGGCGACTATGCATCGGGCACGAACCATACGCTGCCGACCAGTGCTTATGCGCGGTCTTACTCGGGCGTGTCTCTTGACTCGTTCATCAAGAAAATTACTTTTCAGCATATTTCAGCTGAAGGCATTCATCATATCGGCAAGGCAGTAGAAGTACTGGCCGAACTGGAAGGACTACAGGCGCATAAAAATGCCATGTCCGTACGAATATCTTCTGTGAACAGCTAAATACAATCATGATGGAATTTGATTTAAACAAAATATTAAGGACCAATATCTTAAACCTGGTTCCTTACTCTTCTGCACGGGATGAATTTAAGGGTGAAGCCTCTGTTTTCCTCGACGCCAATGAGAACAGCTTCGGCTCTCCGCTGAACAAAAACTACAACAGGTACCCTGATCCGATGCAGCTGGCCGTGAAGACCAAGCTGAGCACCATCAAGGGTGTGCCTCCTCAGAATATATTCCTTGGAAACGGCAGTGATGAAGCGATCGATATCCTGTTCAGGGCATTTTGTCGCCCGGGAGTCGACAACGTTATCATCCTGCCCCCTACTTACGGCATGTATGAGGTTTCGGCTAACATCAATGATGTGGCCATCAAAAAGGTGCTGCTGACGCCCGACTACCAATTGGATATGGAGGCGATTGCAGAGGCGATTGACGAGTATACGAAGATGATCTTTGTGTGTTCGCCGAACAACCCCACGGGTAATTCGATCATCCGTGAGGATATTGAAACGCTGATTGCGAACTTCGGCGGACTGGTGGTTGTGGACGAGGCATATATCAACTACTCGCGCCAAAAAACGCTCATTCAGGAACTGACAGAGTACAGCAACCTGGTGGTGCTGCAGACGCTGTCGAAGGCATGGGGACTCGCCGGTATTCGCCTAGGTATGGCTTTCGCCAGTGAGGAGATCATCGAGGTCTTCAATAAGGTAAAGCCCCCTTATAACATCAACGAGGCTACACAGGAGCTTGCTCTGGAAGCATTGAACAATGTGGATCAGGTGAATGAGTGGATTCGCGAGACTATCCGTCAGCGCGAAATGGTCATTGCAGAGATGATTGAGATGCCTTTTGTGCGGGAGATCGTTCCTTCGGATGCGAACTTCATCCTGGTGAAAACAACCGATGCGCGGGGCATCTACACCTATCTGGTGGAAAGAGGAATCATCACACGCGACCGCTCGAAGGTTCAACTCTGCGAGGGATCCATACGGATCACTATCGGCACTCCTGAAGAGAATGTGCTGCTAATTAATACATTGAAAGCTTACCCTACTGAGAATTAAAATGGAAGACTTGAACAGCTTGAACAAGCGCAAGGTATTGTTTATTGACCGGGACGGAACACTTGTTCTGGAGCCTGAGGATTATCAGGTAGACTCATTTGCGAAGCTTCGCTTCTATCCGGAGGCGTTTAAATACATGACGAAGATTGTGGAAGAACTCGACTTTGACCTGGTGATGGTAACCAATCAGGACGGTCTGGGTACGGAGAGCCATCCAGAAGAGAACTTCTGGCCGGTACACAATTTCATCATGAACGCTTTTGAGGCTGAAGGTGTGGTTTTTAAGGAAGTGATTATAGACAAAACCTTCGCACATGAGAACAAAGATACACGAAAACCGGGCACAGCGCTGTTGAAGCATTTTTTTGACGCAGAAAAATACGACCTTAATAACTCTTTCGTTATTGGTGACAGAGTAACGGATATAGAGCTAGCTAAAAACCTGAATGCTAAAGCCATATGGATCAATCAGAGCAGTAGTCTGGGTGCCGATGAAGTGAGCACCCGGCAGGATGAGCTGAATGGGTTTATTGCGCTGGCGACCACCTCCTGGAAGGACATCTATGAGTTCCTGAAGGTAGGCAAAAGGGAGATTGAGCATAGACGCACAACGAAAGAAACCGACATTTATATTAAGTTAAACCTGGACGGAAAAGGCGATGCGAAGATCAGCACGGGCCTGCACTTCTTTGATCATATGCTGGATCAGATTGCACGCCACGGCAGCATTGATCTGGAGATCACGGCAAAGGGCGACCTGCATATAGATGAGCATCATACGATTGAAGATACGGGGATTACCCTGGGTGAAGCAATTGCAAAAGCGCTCGGTGATAAGCGGGGAATTGAACGGTATGGTTTTTGCCTGCCAATGGATGATTGTTTAGCTCAGGCGGCGATCGATTTCGGCGGCCGGAACTGGATTGTGTGGGATGCTGAATTTAAGCGGGAGAAGATTGGCGAGATGCCTACTGAGATGTTCTATCATTTCTTTAAGTCTTTCAGCGATGCTTCCAGATGTAATTTGAATATTAAAGCAGAAGGTACAAACGAGCACCATAAGATAGAGGCCATTTTCAAGGCTTTTGCCAAGGCGATCAAAATGGCGGCGAAGCGCGACGTGAACAACATGCAGCTGCCGAGTACCAAGGGGCTTCTTTAAATATTATACAGGCAGATGATTGGAATTATTAATTACGGAGCCGGAAACATCTTTTCGCTGACAGCGGCGCTCGACAGGCAGCAGATCGCTTACGAGATGGTCAATTCGGCGGATAGCTTTGACCGGTACGACCGCTTCATCATTCCGGGTGTGGGCCATGCAGGAGCGGCCATGCAGAAGCTGGAAGAAAGCGGCATGGTTGAGAGCATCAAAGCTATTGAGAAACCCGTGCTGGGTATCTGCGTAGGCATGCAGCTGCTGACGGAGTTTTCGGAAGAGGGAAACTCCTCATTACTAGGTATCACGCCTGTAAAAACGCTTCATTTCAAAGATGATCTGAAGATAAAGGTGCCTCACACTGGCTGGAACAAGGTGAGCGTCGAAAATGAGAGCAAATTATTCAAAGGAATTCCCAGCGGAAGCTACTTTTACTTCGTTCATTCCTATTTTATAGAATTTAATTCTACTTTTACAGTCGCTTTTGCTGATTACGGCCTGAAATTTTCGGCAGCAATCAACAAAAACAATTTTTATGGTGTCCAGTTTCATCCTGAAAAGTCAGGTGAAGCGGGAGAGCAGTTACTCAAAAACTTTTCAGAATTATAGAAAAAATATGTACATAATCCCTGCAATTGATATTCTGGACAAAAAGGTTGTCCGTTTACGTGAAGGAAACTACGAGCAGGCTACATTTTACGATGTAACCTTAGAGGAAATGATTGAGCGTTATCAGTCTAACGGAACTGAGTTCGTTCACATTATCGACTTGAACGGTGCTAAAGGTGATTTCAGTAATCAGGAATATCTGTTCGATATTATCCGCAAAACTGAAATGAAAGTGCAGTATGGCGGTGGTGTAAGAAGCATTGAGAAAGTGAAAGAGCTGATCGATGCGGGGATACACCGTGTTATCGTGGGAACTCAGGCCATCACGAACCCTGACTTTCTTCCTGAACTAAGCAAGGCGTTCTCGCATAGAGAAACCGGCTCGGGCACTGACCACATCGTTGTGGCCATTGACGTCCTTGACGAAGTGATCAAGTACTCTGGATGGATGGAGAGCTCTCCGATCAAACTGATGGATTACGTGGATACTTGTCTGAATCTGGGCTTCTTCCGCTTCCTGTGTACCGACATCAACAAAGATGGCAAATTAGGTGGCGCAGGTGTTGAGTTGTATCAGAAGTTGCTTGATCACTCTCCTTTCATTAAGCTGATCGCTTCAGGCGGTATCAGCTCGATGGACGATATCAAGGCACTACAGCAGTATAAAGTAGAGGCTTGTGTGGTTGGTAAAGCAATCTATGAAGGTCATATCTCAATTGACGAGATTAAGGACTGGAACTTAAAATCATTAATTTCTTTTTAATTGGTTTCTAAACGTATTATTCCCTGCCTGGATGTAAAGGACGGCAGAACCGTGAAGGGCATCAATTTCGTTGATCTGCGCGATGCAGGTGATCCGGTGGAACTGGCCTGGCAATATTCCAGACAGGGTGCTGATGAGCTTGTTTTTTTGGATATCACGGCGACTAATGAGCGCCGGAAAACGATGGTTGAGCTGGTTAAGTCGGTTGCACGCCAGGTGAATATTCCTTTTACCATTGGCGGCGGCATCAATGAGATGGCCGACGCCGATGTACTTTTAAATTCGGGAGCGGATAAGATCTCCATTAATTCGGCAGCTGTACGGAATCCAGAGCTGATCAATGAACTGGCTAATGCTTTCGGTAAGCAGTTTGTTGTGGTTGCAGTGGATACCAAGCGGGTGAACGGGCGCAACCTGGTACACCTGAACGGTGGAAGGATTGCCACGGAGATTGAGACGGAAACCTGGATTAAAGAGGTGGAAGACCGCGGCGCGGGGGAGATACTGCTGACTTCTATGGATCATGACGGCACAAAGGGCGGTTTTGACAATGAGCTTCTGGCGAAGATTAACCGGGATCTGTCTATTCCCCTTATCGCCTCGGGCGGCGCGGGAACGATTCAGCATTTCGCGGATACCTTCCTGGAAGCGAATGTAGATGCCGCACTGGCAGCTTCGGTATTTCACTACGGTGAGATCCTGATTCCTGACCTGAAACGTGAGCTGCGCAAGCAGAACATAGAAGTTCGATTATAATTAATACACATTGCCATGTCTATAGACTTTAAGAAGAGCGACGGTTTAGTACCTGTGATCATTCAGGACTATCAAAGCCTGGAGGTGCTGATGCTCGGATATATGAATGAGGAAGCTTTCGCCAAAACGGAATCTGAGGGTAAGGTTACTTTCTTTTCGCGCTCTAAGAACCGTCTCTGGACTAAGGGTGAAGAAAGCGGGAATTTTCTTTTTGTAAAGAGCATCGCCATTGATTGCGATCAGGACACGATCCTGATCAAGGCGGATCCGGTTGGGCCTACCTGCCATACGGGATCAAGAAGCTGCTTCAACTCGGAATACAACCAGAACTTCATCTTCAAGCTGGAGCAGATCATTGCCGATCGTTACGATAATCCGCAGGAAGGTTCTTATGTGAACCGACTGAGGGAAAAAGGCCTGAATAAGATTGCGCAAAAGGTTGGCGAAGAAGGCGTGGAAACCGTGATCGCTGCACTGAATGAAACAGAGTTCGATCTTATTAACGAATCATCAGACCTGGTTTTCCATTTACTGGTATTGCTCCGCGAGAAGAACATCTCTTTGGAAACGATTGCCAAAAACCTCGAGTCGAGGCATAAATAATCTTGCTTATGATCGATGTTGACATGACGGCTCTCCTACCCGGCCATCAGAATTCTATCTATACTGTTGAAGCTGGTCCGGATGGTACCAGCTTTTATACTGCTGGTAACGACAAGGGCGTTGTGCAGTGGTCTCTTGCCGACCGCAAGCCGCGGGTCATTACTCCGGTAAAGAGCTCGGTGTATGCGCTGCTGCTGTCTGAAGACAAAAGCATTCTGGTGATTGGCGAAAGAAGCGGCCTGGTGAACATCTTCAGCCTCGCTGAGGCGAAGATCGTAGCGCGGATAGAGCAACATAAGCTGCCCATCTTCTCCGTTGCGGAGATCGCACGGAAGAATGAGATCCTGGTAGGTTCTGAGGATGGTACGGTCTCTGTGCTAAGTTCGCTCGACTTTTCTTTCCTATACAATTTCAGAGTAGCTCCCGACACCATCAGGGCGATGGCGGTGAGTCCCGATCAAAAGACACTTGCTTTCGGTTGTAAGGACAGCATCGTGCGGATCTATGACGCGGATACCTTTACGCTGCAGCATGAGCTGAATGGGCATACCATGCCGGTTACCTCGGTGGCTTTTAGTCCCGATGGTCAGGTACTTCTTTCCGGCGGACGTGATGCACAGCTAATCGCCTGGAACGTGGCGGATTACAGTATGGTAAAGAGTGTGACAGCGCATATGTCTGCGGTTTATGATATCAAGTTTCATCCTTCGGGCAAGTTGTTTGCCACGGGGAGCCAGGACAAGAGCATCAAGATCTGGGCTCTTGAAGACCTGAAGCTACGCCGCATTATCAGCCGCGAAAAGGGTTTCAACTCTCACTCCCACTCGGTAAACAAGCTGAGCTGGGTAGATGGCGGACAGTCGCTCGTTTCCATAAGCGACGACAAGATGGTGATGCTGTGGGAGATCCGGATTACGGATTAAAACGCTTTATAATGCGCAGCTTGTGCGTATGGCGACCCATTTCTGCATTATAGATTCCCTGATCATCAAGAATGTCGATACGCACCTTTCCTGAAGCGTGGATGATCTGCTGGGAGTCGAGCATGATCCCCACATGAATGATCCTTCCTTCATCGTTATCAAAAAAGGCAAGATCCCCGGGTTCAATCTCCTGTAAAAAGTTGACTACATTTCCCTGCTCAGCTTGCTGCCAGGCATCGCGGGGCAGATCGATGTTGAGCATTCTGAAAACCATTTGAGTAAATCCCGAGCAATCGATTCCGAATATGGATTTACCTCCCCAGAGATAAGGGGCATTGAGGTAGAAGCGCGCGTATTCGTTAATATCCCGGCTGAAGTCTGTTCCTGCTGCTATCTGGGGCGCCTGACTGAACCGGTAGGTGCTCTCTCCTATCTGAAAAGTGTGCTGTTGGTTGGGCTTAGGGATCCGGCTTCCTGCAAGCAGATACTGTTTTTCCTGATTATCTGTTCTTTCAATGGTTTGATAGACGGCCAGACCTGTGACTATCTGATCTTTAGTGAGCGCCTCAAGCTGACTTGCAGTAATGGCTTGCTGCTGTTTGGGATCGATCCAGCCTGTATAATCGTCGGCGAGAGTACGAACCTGGAGCCATTTGGCTTGGGTTTCCAGAATTTCGACACAGTCTCCGAACAGAAGGAATGACAGGATTTCACTTTTATCAGAGGCTTCTGCTCTGAGAGGAACCAGGGCAAGGGTGCAAACACCGTATTCAGTAGTCATCTTACAAATAAATTAAAAAAATCTCCTAAGGCCTAATTAAAACTAATGGATTGTAAAAACGTTTCATCAATGTAACGTGAATTAACTTAAACCCGCAATTATGAAAACACTGAATCAAATCACCAAGATTTTGATTGCCGTAGAAGACAGTCAATATTCTGAACGGGCTGCCGGATACGGATTTGACCTGGCTGAAAAGCTGGGAGCTTCGGTGGCATTGCTCCATGTGAACGAGGTTCCTGTCGGGACATCTTATATTGCAGACCCCATGCTGAATGAGTCGCAGGTCATCTTACCTGACCTGATACAGCTGCAGGACGAGTCGAGCAGGAAATTACTGGACCGCATATCAGAACAATATGCAGCGCGTGTACCCATCTATACGTATACCAAGATCGGTAATCCGAAGGATGAGATCCTCGCTACCGCGGAGGAATGGGGTGCAGAGCTCATCATCCTGGGTACTCACGGACGGACAGGCTTCGACCACTTTATTTCAGGAAGCGTTTCGGAAAAAGTGGTAAGGAAAGCGAAGTGTCCCGTTCTGATTATTCCTAACAAGGATCAGGACGAAACAGAGGCATAAAAAAAGGCGGTTACATTTAGATGTAACCGCCTTTTTTCTGTATTGGTGGCTTTTTATGCCTCCATATGTAGCCATGCTTTTTTAGCAAGCAGTTCATCTTCTGTCTCTCTGACGTCTTCGTCGTCCACGCAACAATCTACAGGGCATACTGCTGCACACTGAGGCTCGTCGTGGAAACCTTTACATTCTGTACACTTATCTGAAACTATGTAGTAGAACTCTTCTGATATAGGGGCCTGAGTCTCTTCAGCATCAAGAGTGGTACCATCGCCAAAATCGATAATGCCACGCAATGCAGTTCCTTCAGAGAAACGCCAAGCAGCTCCAGCATCATAAATAGCATTGTTTGGGCACTCTGGTTCACAAGCTCCGCAGTTTATACACTCATCTGTTATTTTAATCGCCATGGTCTAAATGTCTTTTCCTTAACTTACTTTTGCAAAATTATATTCCTGCAAAAACAGTGCAAATATAACAGAAAACTTGATTTTAATATAAGGATACATGTTGTTACCGTTAATTAAGAATGCTTTTACACAACTTGGACATTACTTGCTCTCGGAAGACGAGCAGCTGATGTCGCTTGTTAAGGCGTCTCATCATTATAATGCCTGGTTTACAGAAGATCAGGTTCTGCACTCCGTACGGGCCCTGGGCGCTATGCTGAACGAACAGGACGTCAATAAGTGGATCGATGAGGCCTACGATGGAAGGGCAGCGACGGGCGAGCCTAAGGTAGTTGGACTGGTATTAGCAGGAAACATTCCTCTGGTAGGTTTCCATGATATTCTGACTGTGCTGGCTAGCGGACACAAAGCGTCTGTTAAACTGTCCTCTCAGGACAAACATCTGACGCCTCACATCCTGAGGCGCCTGGTGGAATTCTATCCGGAACTGGGCGAGCAAATCACCTACGTGGACCGTTTAAAGGATTTCGACGCGGTGATTGCCACAGGCAGCAATAATACTTCCCGCTATTTTGAATTCTACTTCAAGTCAGTGCCGCACATTATCCGCCGCAACAGAAACAGTGTGGCAGTATTGGATGGAACTGAGACGACGGAGGATTTCGTTGCGCTGGGACATGATATTTTTGACTATTACGGACTTGGCTGCCGCAACGTTTCCAAACTGCTGGTACCTGAAGGATATAGTTTTGTTCCCTTCTTCGAGGCCATTGAAGAACCATACCGTGGAGTAGCGAATCATCACAAATACGTGAACAACTACGATTACAATAAGTCAATTTATCTGGTTAACGGAGCGAAGCACCTCGACAATGGCTTTCTGCTGCTGAAGCAGGATGAGGGTCTTGCTTCTCCACTCGCAGTTCTATTTTACGATGAGTATCGCGACCGCAGCGATGTGGAAGCGAAGCTGGCTGCTGTTTCAGAGCAAATTCAGTGTGTGGTATCGAAGACCGACCTTTCGCTGGATAACCAGGTGCTTGGTTTTGGCTGCAGCCAGAGTCCACGCCTGTGGGATTATGCAGACGGGGTGGATACTTTTGCCTTTCTGCTGAGCATATAGGCTTCTTCAGAGCATATTATAAATGGCGATTTAGCAGGAAAATAGTAACTTTGAGCCTATGTATGTCATCAAAGTAAAGGGAATAGCGAAAATACCCGATTATGTTCAGCTACGAGATGATGAATTTACCTTACTGGCATATTTCCGGGTAGACCGTCCGGAGAAGTCGCTGGACAAGATTGGTCTCGGAGACAAAACAGAAGCGATTATGTCGCTCGTCAGGGATCTCCCTTTTGGTAAAATAATGAAATTAGAATTATAGTATGATCGGAAACTCCATTATAAAGCTCCATAACGTAGATGTTTATCAGCAGAAACACCTCGTTCTATCATCAGTGAACCTGCATATAGATAAGGGTGAGTTCGTATTCCTGATTGGCCAGACCGGTTCAGGAAAGAGTAGTTTGATGAAGATCCTTTATGGAGAGCTTCACATTACCGAGGGAGAAGGACATGCGGGAGGTTATGACCTGAAGAAGCTTTCTGATCATGATGTACCCTACCTGCGCCGCAAGCTGGGTATCGTGTTTCAGGATTTCCAGCTGCTGACCGACCGTACCGTAGAAGAAAACCTGCGCTTTGTTTTGAATGCTACTGGTTGGAAAGACCGCAAGCTGAAGGATGAGCGCATCAAAGATGTACTGGAAAAAGTAGGACTGCGCTCCAAACTGAGGAAAATGCCACATGAGCTATCAGGTGGTGAGCAGCAGCGCGTAGTTGTTGCAAGAGCATTGCTGAACGATCCGGAATTGATCCTGGCAGATGAGCCTACAGGTAACCTCGATCCGGAGACTTCTGAAGAGATTATGCTGCTACTGAAAGAGATCAGCCGTTCAGGGACAGCCATCCTCATGGCCACCCATAATTACAACCTGATCCGTACCTTCCCTTCTCGCATCATCAAGTGCGAAAATGGTCGCGTAATTGAAGACGCAAAAATTGCATAAACAGGCTAATTGTCTGCATCAGACAATATTTGGCTGACATTGTATAGGTTTAGCTGACAGCTTGACCGTTAATTTAACTTGGCAAATTATTTGTCTACAGGATAAGATATGAACTTTTCAGATATGTTGAAAAACAAGAAGAAAACTACCGAAGAAGAGAAAGTAGCTTCTGACAATCAGACTCAGTCTGAGATGGAACAAAATGTAGAGCAGGCGGAACAGCCGCAGGCAGAGCAGACAGCTGAAGCTGAAAGCGAGACAAAGGAAGTAGAAGAGATTTCTGCTGAGGAGAAACTTCGTGCGGAGCTGAAAGAGGCTAATGACAAATATCTGCGCCTATATGCAGAATTTGACAACTACAAAAGACGCACAACTAAGGAACGTATCGAACTGCTTCAGTCTGCAGGTAAGGACGTCCTGGTAAGCCTCCTCCCTATTGCGGATGACTTTGACCGTGCGATCAAATACATGAACACATCTTCTGACATCGAAGCGGTTAAAGAAGGAATCGTTTTGGTAAGTAGCAAATTTAAAAGCACGCTGACGCAGAAAGGCGTTAAGGAAATGGAGTCTATAGGTACAACCTTTGACGCAGATCTTCATGAAGCTATCACGAACGTTCCTGCACCATCTGAAGATATGAAGGGCAAAGTTATAGATGAGGTTGAAAAAGGCTATTTTCTGAACGAGAAGGTGATCAGATTTGCTAAAGTAGTTGTAGGAAGTTAATTATATGGCAAAGAGAGATTTTTACGATATCCTCGGTGTTTCCAAGAGCTCTTCTGCGGATGAGATTAAAAAGGCTTACCGTAAGCTGGCAATAAAATATCATCCGGATAAGAACCCTGGCGACAAAGAGGCTGAAGATAAGTTCAAGGAAGCGGCTGAGGCGTACGAGGTGCTGAGTAACCCAGAGAAGAAGCAGCGTTATGACCAGTTTGGTCATGCTGGAACTTCTGCAGGCGGCTATGGCGGCGGCGGTCACATGAACATGGACGATATTTTCAGCCAATTCGGAGATATCTTTGGTGGCGGTGGCAGTCCGTTTGACAGCTTCTTCGGAGGTGGCGGTCAGCAAGGTGGCAGAAGCCGCGTTTCGCGTGGCAGCAACCTTCGGATTAAGGTAAAACTGAATCTCGATGAGATCGCTAAAGGTGCAGAGAAGAAGATCAAGGTAAATAAGCTGATCGTTTGCCGTACATGCGATGGTACCGGTGCAAAAGACCGTTCTTCTGTACAGACCTGCCGTACATGCGGTGGCGCCGGATCAGTAAGACGTGTAACCAATACCATCCTTGGTCAGATGCAGACCAGCAGCACCTGCCCTACTTGTAACGGATCAGGAACACAGATCACTGCGAAATGCGATAGCTGCCACGGTGAAGGTGTTGTGCGCGGTGAGGAAACCATCACGATCAATATTCCTGCAGGTGTAAGCGAAGGCATGCAGCTTTCGATGAGCGGAAAAGGTAATGCTGCTCCTAATGGCGGTATTCCGGGTGATCTGATTATCCTCATTGAGGAGATTCCTCATGAGACCCTGCAGCGCGAAGGAAACAACGTGGTGTATGATCTTCATATCAGCTTTATCGATGCGGCATTGGGTGCTTCTGTAGAGGTGCCTACGATAGATGGCAAGGCGAAGATCAAGATAGAGCCTGGTACTCAGGGTGGAAAAATCCTGCGTCTTAAAGGCAAGGGTGTACCAGAGGTGAACTCTTATCACAGAGGCGATCAGCTGGTGTACGTGAATATCTGGACTCCTAAAGCGATTTCCAAAGATGAGCGGGAACTGCTGGAAAAACTGCAGGCCTCTCCGAACTTTAAACCTCAACCGGGTAAGCACGAAAAGAGCTTCTTCGAGAGGATGAAAGAATACTTCGAATAATCAAATTCATTATAAAGAGGCTGTCTCGTGTTAGAGCAGCCTCTTTTTTATTTACAAAATTCGTGTGTAAAGGGCCTGATGGTCCCGAGATATAATCCCCCGTCGTTGGGAGCCTCGATTTACCTTAAACACCTTTTCGTATGCATAATCAAATTGCTGTTCTGGACCTGGGTACCAATACTTTTCACCTCTTAATTGCTGAACTACGGGACGGGGTCTTGAATGAGATCTTCCTGGAGAAGAAACATGTGAAGCTTGGAGAAGGCGGAATTACCGAAGGAAGGATCGCTCCTGCTGCCTTTGAGAGAGGCATCAAGGCGATGCAGGACTTTAAAGGTGTGATTGACCAGCATAATGTAAAAGCTGTATATGGAACCGGAACGGCTGCATTGCGGACGGCTGCAAACGGACAGGAGTTTGTGGAGCAGGTAAGGTCACTGACTGGTGTCAGCATCGACATCATTGATGGAGAACGCGAGGCTTCACTCATCTACCGGGGAGTACGGGAGGCAGTTCCCATTCAAGGCAGTGCGCTGATCATGGACATTGGAGGCGGTAGTGTGGAGTTTATTTTCTGCAACGAGAAGAGTGTTCAATTTAAGAAGAGCTATCCGATTGGGGCGGCCCGATTGATGGCGCTGTTTCACAAGTCGGATCCAATCAGCACGGCTGATATCAATTCAGTAGAGACACACCTGGATGATTTGCTGGCAGACTTACATGAAAGTTTAGGCGCCTATAGACCGGCGACACTTATCGGTTCAGCAGGAGCTTTCGAAACCTTTGCTGACCTGGCTATACGTAAGTTCAGCCTTCAAGATAGAGCGGGACTTTCTGGTTACCGCATTGTAAGAAATCAACTACTTGATGTTATTGACGATATTCTTCACTCTACTCACGAAGAGCGGTCGGCTGACGATAAGATCAGTCCGGTGAGGGTCGACATGATTGTAACGGCTGCGGTACTGACGGCTTATATCCTGAAACACGCATCTGTTTCGGAGGTGATGCTTTCGACCTATGCGCTTAAAGAAGGGCTTCTCTACGAGAAATTGTCCGGCTGGTAAGATCTACTTCCTACGGTCAATAGCGCTCTCTTAACGCTGTGACGCGGTCCAACGCGGTGTCTGGAGCGACCGCTTCAACCAGGGTCGGGTTAACATTCAGCTTGAATCAGTAATCCTAATACAAGGCCCCGGGACCTCGTAAATCGTGAGTTTATTTGCGAGGCTAACAAGAGTGGCAAGGCCTATTCGCCTCTCTCTAACATCTTCCTCAATTCCTGTGACAGCCTGAAAGTTGGTAAACCGACTACATTGTTATAAGAACCCTCGATCTTCTCAATAGCCGTGTGACCGATCCACTCCTGTATACCGTAGGCTCCCGCTTTATCAAAGGGCTTGTAGTTGCGGATATAAAACAACATTTCAGCCTCAGTCATCTCCTTGAAATAAACAGTGGTACTCTCGTAAAAGGCATGAATCTCATGTTTGTACAGAAAAGCGACCCCGGTGATCACTTCATGCGTTCTGCCCGAGAGAAGGCTCAACATGCGTAGCGCATCCTCTTCATTCTCCGGTTTTCCAAGGATGAGGTTATCGATCGTCACAATGGTATCGGCAGTAACGACAATCTCATCATCCTGTAAAGAGTCATCAAACGCTTCAGCTTTCTTTCGTGCAATATAGACAGCCACATCACGAGGCTGCAGGTCTTCCGGATAGGATTCGTCTACGTCTTTCAGCACAACTCTGAAGTCAATATCCATTTGCTTCAGGAGCTCCTGTCTTCTTGGTGATTTTGAAGCTAATATAACGGGAGGAAATGATGTAATCATAAATTGATCGTTTAAGATGAGGTGATGGTATCGTCATGAGCTGAAGGGTCCTGGTCGTACCATTTCCCCTGGATCTTGAGTACCTTCTCAATGACGTCGCGCACACATCCGGCGCCACCTGAAAAAGGAGATATATAGTCGCTTATCGCCTTTACTTCTTCAATGGCGTCATGCGGACAAGCGCTGGCTCCTACCACCTTCATGACAGGCATGTCAGGAACATCATCACCCATATATAAAACAGATTCAGGCGCCAGATCATGCTTCTTGATGAACTCGCGATAAACATCGAGTTTCCTTTCAATACCAAGATGCACTTCGGTAACACCCAGCCCATTCAGCCGAAAAACAACACTTGCGGAATTGCCTCCGGAAATAACACAGATATGAAAACCCTTTTTTACTGCGAGCCGCATGGCATAGCCATCGCGAACGTTAAACTTTCTGAGCTGATCGCCTGACTCGGTCACGAGTACCGTTCCGTCGGTGAGAATGCCGTCTATGTCGAGAATAAATGCTTTAACTGCTTTGATTTTGGATAGGAACATACATTTAGGTTTGGTGCAAATTATTGATCAGGGTGCTTGCACCTGATGATACTTTCTGTCATGAGACTATATAACTGCAGAAGATCAGGCGATGCTTTTAATTGCTCTTTGTGGCGACTTATCGTTTCCTGGTCGTTTCTTGCTGCAGGACCAGTCTGCGCATCTGCGGGATCAAGACTTTGAACTTTGGCTGCCGTTTCCGCGATGAGCGGAAGAAGCAGGTTGAAATCCAATCCCCTTTTTTCAAGGAGACCTTTTGACACCGTATAAAGATGATTGCTGAAGTTACATGCAAAAACCGCTGCCAGATGAATTGAAGCGCGTTGTGCCGAGTCGGCAGCTCGTACAGTCTTGCTGATTGATGCAGCAAGCACATTCAGGTTCGTGTTAACCTCCTCCGTGCTGCCCTCTATTAAAACCGGCACTTCCTGGAAGTTTATAGGCTTCTGTTTGCTGAAGGTCTGCAAAGGATAGAAAACACCCGCATAGAGGCGGTCTTTGCCCAGCAGATCCATGCCGACCGTCCCTGAGGTGTGGACAAGCAGCTTGTCCGGAAACGGAAAGGATGATGCTACCTCCCCGATAACATCATCCTTCACGGAAATAATATAAATATCTGCTGAATGATCCAGCGTCCCGAGATCGTCGGTAAAATCTGCCGATAGTACCCTACCAAGTTTGGCTGCATTTGACAGCGTGAGACTCCAAACCTGCAGGATTTCATGCCCTCCTTGTTGAAGTGCAGGACCCAGATGAGTAGCTACATTACCGCTGCCTAGCAGAACGATCTTCATTAGCTGACGACTTTAATCTCCTTATTTCTTCTGAAAATCGAGATCAGGAAGCCAACCACCATCAGGATGTTACCCGCCCAGAAAAGATTGATGAACGGAAACTTAATCGCTTTCATTACAACCCACTTCTTCTCAGCCTTTGGCTTCTGATAAAGCATCATCTCCAGCTTGTCCTTTTCAGGATATACATTTGAGAAACGAACCTTCAAACCTGGATCAACAAGCGTTTTTCCAAAGTCGAACTTGTTACCTCCTTTTACGAGGAATACAGGTTCCGCGGTATAGGTTTTACCCGCATGGGTGCGAACCTCCAGCTGCAGAGCGATGGCAACATCTCCTGCCTTCAGAGGAATCTTTTCTATCGTGGCGTTTTTGTTAACACCTTTAACAACGATGACACCTTCACGGTAACGGATCGTATCTCCAGGAGAAACCTCATAAGTCACCGGCTTTTCATAGCCTTCGTCTTCTGAATGGCCCTCATGATCTTCGTGTTCAGCCACCTCTTCTTTCAGAGGAACGCTGCTTACATGGGTATAAATATCATGCAGGAGGTAATGGCGGGTATCAGGAGACGCAACAATCGTCTGCATCTTAGCATTCTGCTGCGCGTGCGGATAAAGGTCGAACTCTTCCTTCACTTCCTTCGTTTCTTCATCAATCACCTTATAATTTACACGGTAATAGGTGTTAACGCCTTCAGTCGAGTCGCCCTTATAAGTCACCGTATATTCGTCCATCCTCACCGGCTCGTCTTCATAAAGAATGATGTTTTCCTTGGAGTTGTTGTTCTTGTCGAACTCGTCGCCAAAGCCAACACCTGATGTGTTCAGAGAAACAACATTGCTGGTTGCTGCTGCCACAAGGGCTCCAATTAACAGGAGACCAAAACCGATATGAGCGATAGAAGAACCTGCCAGCTTCCATTTGCCTTTGAAAGCATCGATAAGCACGTGAACGTTACATGATATAGAGAAGATGGCAGCAAAGGTCAGTACCACGTACATGACGTTGTTGTTCACCTTAGCAACGTATGCGAATGCTGCAGTGACAACCGCTGCGATCAACAGGATCATACCGATCTTGCGAAGGAACTTCTTAGAATCCGTGTTCTTGTATTTCAAATACTGAGAGAATCCGGATACCAGACTAATCACTATAGCAAAAGGTACCTGCCACTGGTGATAGTGTTGGATCACATCTGCAGGCGGCGCAATCTTAGTACCAAACAGGGCATTGAATACCGGAATAGAGGTAGTGGATATCACCTGTACACAGGCTACAGTAAGTACAAGCGCACCAATGAATAACCAGAACTCCCTGGAGTAGGTCTCCTCATCTTTTTTCGTTATCGGTAACTCTTTCCATCTGGCCACAAGAAATCCAACCGCCAGCGCAAAGAACGCGAGAATGAAGGTCAGCAGGTGCCCGAACATTCCTAAGTCAGTAAAGGAGTGTACTGAGGTCTCTCCCAGAATTCCACTTCGGGTAAGGAAAGAGGCGTACAATACAAGCACGAAGCTGATCAATACCAGGAAGGTAGCTGTGAAGTATGAGTGTCCCGTACTTTTGTAGGAGATCATCACGTGCACCCCTGCGATAAGCGTTAACCAGGGAATAATGGATGCGTTCTCCACAGGATCCCATGCCCAGAAACCACCGAAATTAAGTGCTTCATACGCCCAGAAAGAGCCCATGATAATACCTGCACCCAATATCATAACAGCGAAGAGTGCCCAGGGCAAAGATATCTTCACCCATTCTGAATATCTTCTCTCCCATAATCCCGCTATTGCGTAGGCAAAAGGCACGATCATAGATGCGAAGCCCAGGAAAAGGGTCGGCGGATGAATAACCATCCAGTAGTTTTGCAGCAAAGGGTTCAGGCCATTACCGTCCGGAATAAGCGAGAGATAATCTGCACGAGAGAAGATCGGCCCTTCCACAGCATCCCTCAACAGGATGAAAGGAGAGCTTCCTATTCTTGTCCCCAAAATCTCTACACCGAGCAGCATGGAGGAGATAAACACCTGCGACACCATCATAATGGTCATCACGGGACTCTCCCAGCTGCGGGCACGCCAGATGAGAATGTTGGCTAGCATCGACTGCCAGAACATCCAGAGCCAGAAGCTTCCTTCCTGCCCTTCCCAGAAACTGGAAATAATATAGTACACAGGCAATGAGCGAGATGAGTGTGCCCATGCATAGTGATAC
This sequence comes from Arcticibacter sp., assembly GCF_053551015.1. NCBI lineage: Bacteria > Pseudomonadati > Bacteroidota > Sphingobacteriia > Sphingobacteriales > Sphingobacteriaceae > Arcticibacter > Arcticibacter sp. The sequence goes on from NZ_JBMQOB010000005.1 coordinate 23,530, forward strand.
TCAAAATAATGATTGTAGATGATGTAATAAAGGCAGATCCCGATTCCAAGAACACCTACGGTGTTGATCCAGGTAGAGATACGCGCCAGGCGTCTCCAGGAGTCATCTTTCGTATCTTTTATTGTCGAAAAGTAGTAAGATATCGCCGATAAAAGCGCGGTACCAAAAGTAAGTATAATAAAGAACTGCCCAAGTTTCCCAGGGAGCAGGTGTTCTCCTGCAAATTGTATATCCATTTAGAATTTTTTCTGTGTTAAGCAGCGGTATGCTGAACTTCCTGAATCTCCACCTGATCCTTGTTGTACTTAGAAGGACATTTCATGAGAATTTTAGAGGCTCTGAACTCATCACCTACCATTTTCCCGGTAAGCACGATCTCTTCTGAGCGTTCGAAATCCTGAGGTTTGGCGCCTGAGAAGACAACCTTACATTCTTTACCCTGCTTGTCTTTTAGGTAGAAGGCAAAATAGTTGGCATCGTGCTGAGGATTGTATACCAGCTTTTTGTCCTTATTCAGCTGGCCGACGACGTGAAGCTCAGTCTGACTTTCGCGCGCATCGCTGAACGAACCATATGTACTTGAGTCGGCATAGGTGCTAATGATGACCCCAATAGCAATTGCAATAATGATAATGCCTATGATTGAGCTTTTTTTCATTGATTTGGTAATTACACTATTCTGATAGAATATGGCGCAAAATTACGAAACCGGAATGATTAGTAAGAACTTATTCGCCCCCAAAAAGCAAGGGGGGCGAATAGTTCATAATAATTTTACATTTCTAAGGCCAGATACCCATGTTCATGTACGATACCGCCACTTTATTGATCGCGCCAACAAAAGCAGCCGTGCGAAGATCGCCTATTTTGGCGTTCGACATTTTCGTTTCCCTGATCTCATGATATGAGCGCACCATGGTTTCCTCCAGACCTGAATTAACCAGTTCAAGCTCTGTTGGACCCTTCACAATAAGTCCGCGCTGCTCGGAAGTCAGGTTTACTCCGGTCATCTTCTCTACAAGAGATACCAGGTTCATGTTCGCGTTTTCTTCATAACGTTTGTCCATACGGCCAAACGCCACGTGAGAAAGATTCTTCAGCCACTCAAAATAAGAAACCGTTACACCACCTGCGTTACAGTACATATCAGGGATGATGATGCCACCTCTTTTAATGAAAACGTCTGCAGCTTCAGGAGACGTAGGTCCGTTAGCCGCCTCTGCGATAATCTTTGCCTTAATCCTGGAGATATTAGATGCCAGAATCTGGTTCTCAAGAGCCGCAGGAACCAGAATGTCGCATTCCTGTTCCAAACCTTCTGCCGAGTTGGCAAACTCATTTGCAGCACCCGAAAATCCCAGTATCGAGCCCATTTCTTTACGGTGTGCAACTACTGCGTCGAGATCCAGGCCATTGATGTTATAGATCGCTCCCTCGTACTCACAAAGGCCTACAACCACGGCACCCATCTCGATCAGGAACTTTGCGGTGTTATAACCGACGTTTCCAAGTCCCTGAACAATGACACGCTTACCTGTCAAACCGGGTGTAAGTCCCAGTGGCGTCATATCCTCAGCAACATTCACGCACTCGCGGATAGCAATTGCCACTCCTCTACCGGTCGCTTCACGGCGGCCCTGAATTCCATGCAGTGCAATCGGCTTGCCGGTAACGCATCCCATAGCGTCCAGTTGCCCCGGATGCATAGTATTGTAAGTATCCGCAATCCAACTCATCTCGCGCTCACCTGACCCATAGTCTGGAGCCGGAACGTCTATTGCGGGACCGATGAAATTTTTTCTCACCAGTTCCACCGTATATCTTCTGGTGATATTTTCAAGTTCAGCCAGCGAATAGTTCTTCGTATTGATCTTAATTCCGCCTTTTGCACCGCCAAAGGGAACATTAACAATGGCACACTTGTAGGTCATTAATGCGGCAAGAGCCATCACCTCATCCTCATTCACCATATCGCTATAACGAATACCACCTTTTGTAGGCGACATGTGGTGAGAGTGCTCAACACGCCAGGCATCTATAACCTCAACGCCGTTCCCTTTCCTTATCGGAAATCTGAATCGGTAAACACTATTGCAGGCTTTAATCTGATCCAGCAAGCCTGCCGAATGGTTCGTAAACTGCGATGCATGATCAAAGAAAGAGCATACATCATTGAAGAAACTTGTGTTTTGCGTTGTAGACATAGATTAATAGTTAGTTCTTTTGTTCAAGCTTTTTTACCTTTCTGTCGATACTGAACAGATATGCAATCAGGGCGAGCAGAATCAGGGTGATTACAGCAACCACCACATAGATTTTACCCGAAGAACGCATACCGTCAGCCATCTCAACTCCCCCGGAAGATTGAGCGAAAGACGTACCTGCTGTAACAAGCAACAGATAAAAAGCTGCAATATATTTTCTCATTATGACTAGTTTAATTGTTTATTCTGAAGCTTCCGGATTCTGAACTGCAGACCGGCAATCCACACACCCATCAATATCCATCCCAGGCAGGCCGGATAAAAGATGCCCCTCATCCTGCTGTCA
>NZ_JBMQOB010000006.1:0-164446 GCF_053551015.1 Arcticibacter sp.
CCTTTACGTGGCTCATGGCACCCAGGTTGTAGATCTCATCGGGCTGTACCTGCTGAATGATACGGATCAGGTTGGTAGAGTCAGAAAGATCGCCGTAGTGCATGATGAAACGAACATCTTCTTCATGCGGGTCCTGATACAGATGATCGATACGATCCGTATTGAACAGCGAGCTTCTGCGTTTGATACCGTGAACTTCGTATCCTTTGGATAATAGTAATTCAGCAAGGTATGCACCGTCCTGACCAGTGATACCCGTTACAAGAGCCTTTTTTTTCATGTAATAATAATATTTAGTTTGTTGTATGTGACGATTAGCCGTATGGCATTTCTTTTTTGTGTACTGTGATTTTCTCTTTCGCTAAGAGATACAGGAAGGTGCTATTGGTTGAAAAATATCTTTTGAACAACCTTTTGGGTTCCTGCATTAAGCGGTACAGCCATTCGAGGCTGTTTTTTTGCATCCATTCAGGTGCCCGGCGTTGCATGCCGATCAGCACCGGTAAGGCACCGCCTATCCCGATCATGACTGCAGGGATCTTACCCTTCATTTCATTCATCCATTTTTCCTGCTTAGGGCAGCCGAGTACAACGAATACCAGGTTGGCCTCTGAAGCAGTGATCCTTGCAGCAATATTGTCTTTTTCGTCTTCTGTCAACGCCCTGAAGGGTGGAGAGTATGCACCTGCAATGTTCAGCGAAGGGTAGGTGTTTCCAAGATACTTCGTTGTCTCGTTGATCATTTTTTGAGATCCCCCGTAAAAGTACACGGAAAGACCGCTCTTGCTCGCTTCTTCAAGCAAGGCCGGGAGAAGGCTCATGCCGTCTACGCGATCCTGAGGTTGTTGATGAAGGAGCTGAAAGCATTTCGCCAGGGGCATGCCGTCTGGTGTGACAATATCGGCATCGTTTACTATCTTCTGGAAGGCCTTGGACTGGTGAGCTTCGACCAGCATGTGGACATTGGCCACACATACGTAGGAAGAGACTCGACCTTGGGCCAATTCAACAATGTTGTCTACAAACTCAGGATATTTTCCTTGCGAGACGTTAATTGATAGAATTGTTTTTTTGGGAAGCATACTTTGAGAATTAAAGTAATGTCTTGATGGCAGCTGATTCAGTACACTCAAAATTGTAGATATAGATGTTTAATTTTGATTCTGTGTGTAAAGATATGAGAAATAGTGTTCAAGATCAAGCATTTAGAGGATGGCCTCCTGAAATTGTGATTTGAATTCATCTCTTATATCTAAATTTTCTTATAATAATCTCAGTAAACCTCACAGTTACTGTCAATTACGTGCTATGTTGAAGATGTAAAAATAAATCAAAATTATTAATATTACAACGATTTAAGTGCAATGTTTTATAATTTCACAAAAAAATATGCTTTTTGATATACTTTTTTTGGTATATAGTGGAGTTTATTGCATTTGTGTATATTTGTTTTAAAATAAGGTGAGCTGCTCTTCTATGACTAGCGTGAAGTAAATTGTTACTTTGTAGGGTGGTAGTCACATGTCTGCTTGCGGACAAGGCTGAGCTGAAAATTTATAATAAATTGCGATATCTTAAAAAAACATATTAGATTTTATGACCAAGATCAAAAAGATTTGCTGTATCGGGGCTGGCTATGTGGGCGGTCCAACCATGTCGGTTATTGCAAAGAAGTGCCCGGATATTCAAGTTACTGTAGTTGACCTGAACGAGGCCCGAATTGCAGCCTGGAACGATGAGGATGTAAATAATATCCCTGTTTACGAGCCAGGTTTGAGCGATGTGGTTGCAGAAGCCAGAGGTCGCAATCTTTTCTTTTCTACAGATGTGGATAAGGCGATAGAGGAGGCTGATATGATCTTTATATCGGTGAATACGCCAACCAAGACCTATGGTGCGGGTAAAGGCCAGGCGGCAGATCTGAAATGGATCGAGTTGTGTGCCCGCCAGATTGCAAATGTGGCGAAAACCGATAAGATCATTGTAGAGAAATCTACTCTGCCAGTAAGAACAGCGGAGGCGTTAAAAGATATTCTGCATAATACAGGGAATGGAGTGAAGTTTCAGATCCTTTCTAATCCGGAGTTCTTAGCTGAAGGTACGGCTATGGAGGATTTGGATGCACCAGATCGCGTATTAATCGGTGGCGATGAGACGCCGGAAGGGCAGGAAGCTGTGCAGGCGCTGGTTGACGTGTACGCGAATTGGGTGCCGCGCGAGCGGATCCTGACCACGAATGTGTGGTCATCGGAATTGTCAAAATTGACAGCTAATGCTTTCCTGGCACAGCGCGTATCTTCCATCAACTCTCTTTCGGAATTGTGTGAGCGTACGGAAGCGGATATTTCGGAAGTGGCGAGAGCTATCGGTACTGATAGCCGCATTGGTCCGAAGTTCTTGAAGGCTTCTGTTGGTTTCGGTGGATCTTGCTTTCAGAAAGATATTCTGAACCTGGTGTACATTGCACGGAGCTACGGGCTGCAGGAAGTGGCGGATTACTGGGAGCAGGTGATCATCATGAATGATCATCAGAAAAGACGTTTTGCCAACAAGATCATCAAGAATTCTTACAATACCGTAAACGGAAAGAAGATTGCTTTCCTGGGATGGGCTTTCAAGAAGGATACCAACGATACGCGTGAGTCTGCTGCGATATACGTGGCTGATCATTTGCTGAATGAGCAGGCTCAGATTGCGGTGTATGACCCGAAAGTAGAGGAGAACCAGGTTTATGGTGATCTGAACTACCTGCGTACCCGTGATGCGGAGGAGAATAAAGCCGGGGTGACGGTGTTTGAAGATCCGTATGAGGCTTGCAAAGGTGCTCACGCGATTGCTGTATTAACGGAGTGGGATGAATTTAAAACCTACGATTGGCAGAAGATCTACGATAATATGCTGAAACCTGCTAACGTTTTTGATGGCCGGAATATATTGGACGCAAAACAATTGCGTGCGATTGGCTTCAAAGTGAGTTCTATCGGTTCTGCTTCGTAGTTCTGTATGAAAATAATTTGCCAGGGCCTCTGATCAGGGGCCCTTTTTTTGTGCTTAGTTTTTTGTTTATGCCTTTTCGGGTTTGTCGTCCGAGTGTGTCATTTGTACATTTATTGTATAGATTCGTTTATTTTAATATTAAATTCATATTATTTAAAACAATTTGATGCTTGATTGGTAATTGTATTGATTATATTTGTAAGACTATGAGCGCAATATCAGGATTTAACCCTAATCAACAATTCGAAGTAGGGCACCGTAGTGCTCCTCTGCACTCCTGTCCTAAATGTCAAGCGGATACGGACCTCCGTATCGAAAACGCTAAGTTTATTGACAGGTACTTTTTTTGGATGTCTCTGAAAAGGTATCGGTGCACGGACTGCCAGCATCAATTTTATATTATTGCACGGTAGTTTAAACAAGAAACCCCGCCATGGGGGCAGGGAATCATCGCTTTTGTCTGGAAGCGTTTTTCATATCGGGCTCAGACGCCCGTTGTGTAGAATTTCTTATTGCATTTAGGGCACCAATACCTCTTTACCCTCCACCAGGGCAAGAGGGTCTTTATTATGCCTGACCTGGGTATCCGGTAGTCTGTTGACAATTTACATTTAGGACATTTTGGAAGTTTGAGCGTTTGTGATGAAGTGAAACTTTGCGTTTGCATATTGCAAAAGTAGCTGGAATGCCACATTTGTTTACATTTTTGCAATGTCCATGTGTGTGCAATTGTGAAATTTTGAACATATTGATATATTTGGGATGAAACATTGTGTTTTTCTTCCCCTTTATGTACTACGTCAATCAATGGGCTCTGGGTGGCTCTCTTTTTCTGATCAGTATAATCTCTTTGGTCTTACTGGTCAGGGGAGGCAAGCAGCATTTGCCGCAAAAGATTCTGGGCGTTTGTTTTCTTGGATTGATCTGGTACGGGATTACTTATCTGGTTGTCAGTACGGGTAATCTGATTAATTTTCCTTTTGTATATCGGATCGGCTGTCCCTTCTACTACCTGATTCCGCCTTGCTTTTACCTCTATATTCAATTTTCGCTGAAAAGAAAATCTCATCTCCGGAAGGCGGATGGGTTGCATCTCATTCCGTTTGCTCTCGCTTTGGTGGATATGAGTGCTTACTACTTTGGGATGAGCGCAGAAGAGAAGATGTCGGAGATTTGGCGTGTACAGAAATCTCCAATTCTGATTTTTGACACAGGTGCAGGCTTTCTGCCGGCGATATCGCATTTCTATTTTCGGGTTCTGCAGAGTGTGATCTACCTGTTTTTGCAATGGCGCCTGCTCATTTCTGCAAGGAAGAGTCTGCAGGAGGGCGTTGACTGGTTATGGATCGTAGGCCTGAGTTTGTTTGAAACGCTTCTTTACACCGGGAACCTGATGATGGTGGTTTTTGGACGGCATCGCGAAGACCTCTCGCAGGCGCCGTTAGCGGCACGGTCTTTTCAGTTTATAGCCGTGTTGATGATATTGTCTCTGGCGGTGATCAGCTATTATATGCTTTTCAAACCAGCGCTCCTGTATGGCCAGGAGTTTCAATTGAAAGAAGCTGGTGGGAAGGAGATTCAGGCAACGCGTGAAGTGCCGGTCTCCCTCCCGAAAACGGAGTATTGTGATATGCTGGAGACTTATCTGCTGACTGAAAAACCTTTTCTTAGAAAACGACTGACTTTAAGTGAGCTTGCTGCTGAGCTCGATCTTCCTTCGTACATCTTATCTGGTCTTCTAAACCATCATTACAAACAGAACTTCAACGATTTTATCAATGATTACCGCATCAGGCATGTGATCAACCGCATGAAGAATGATCCTAACTGGAAGGCTTTATCAATGGAAGGCCTGGCCCAGGAATGCGGATTCTCTTCACGCACCGCCTTTTATGCGGCTTTTAAGAAGCGCATCAACTCGACTCCTGCTGCCTATATGGCTGGATTGGGAGATGGCGATCAGGATCGGCTTTGATCCTGCTTTTTGGTGCCGGAGCCATTTTATGCCCGGGTGTTTTTTTATCTGCTTTAATTGTGATTTCTCAAAAATTCTCAAAACGCTACGAAGCAGTAAGCATATCCTGACGGAACGGTGCAGCTCATGATCATTCTGGATACTTTTGGCAGCAGACAAGCTGTTGCCGCATGAATGTTTTATACTATACTGCTCCATCTTTTATGGATATTTCTGCGGAAATGATCCAGACGCTGAAGAGTCAGGTTTCGTTACATGTTCTGATTGAGATTACCCCGGGATCTAAAAACCGGACGATTATCAATGTGGCTTCTCTGCCTGTTGGGAAAGTGCTCTATACTCCGGAAGAAGTGCTGGATCCTGCCTCTTATGAAAATCTGAAACCTTACTTTGACGGGTGCAGGAGCGTGCATTTCGTTGTGCATAATCAAAAGAGCATACCGGCATCACTGCAGGCTTCGTATGAAGTACTGAAATACATCAGAGGTCTGAAGGTTGACGTGCTTCAGTTGGAGGCTATCACGGTGAGGGCAACGGGACTCATTCCTGCGCTACTTCACTTGAAGAAGATGATCCTGACTATACACGATCCGATCGCTCATCAGGGGGAAAGTGACTGGAGATTGAGGCTGATCAACTCGGCATTTTTCAGATTCCCCATCAAAAAAACTTTTTTCTTTTATTCTGAGTTCGCGAAACAGCAATTTGAAGGGGCTTTTCCGAAGTACCGCTCATGTCCGGCCTACGCGTTGCGGATGCAGCCTTACAGCTATCTTAAAAATTATGTTAAAGCGCCTGCTGCCGAAAGGGGGCACATCCTCTTTATCGGCCGGCTTTCGCCCTATAAAGGTGTGGATGTATTGCTGGAAGCGATGTCCTCTGTTTTTTCGGAATATCCTGACGAGAAGCTGATTATCGCAGGGAGAAGTATCAATGGATATGAGCCGGATCAGCGGCTGGTGGACGCACATGGAGGGAGAACTACCGTGTTGAACAGGTATATTCCCAATGAGGAACTGGTGGAGCTGATCACGACTGCTAAGTTTGTGGTGTGCCCGTATGTGGAAGCGACCCAAAGTGGGGTCGTGATGACTGCCTTTGCCTTGCATACGCCGGTGCTGGCGACGGATACGGGAGCTTTTGCGGAGTATATCAACGAGGGCGTCAATGGAGGGCTTGTAGCAGCAAATGATCCTTCGGCGCTGAGCGATGGAATTATTGCCCTGCTGAAGGATGAACGGTACCTGGACATGATACAGCAGATGAAGGAGGGGGATCGGCAGGATCGGGATGATGTAAATTCAGGTGTGATGAAAGAAGTGTTTGGTCAGGTTAAACGTTATGAACATGTCGGCTGATCGTAAAAAACTGGGCCTGCTGCAGGTGTTCAGAGGGCTGGCGGCTGTTCTGGTGGTGGCCTTTCATTTGACCCGCTCGGGGCCGAACTACTTTTCTGCTGAATTTTTGGACCGGTTTTTTGAACACGGCGACATCGGGGTTGATTTCTTCTTTGTGCTGAGCGGTTTTATTATTACCTATGTCCATTTCAGAGATCTGGTAAACCGCTCCAGGCTATGGGAGTTTTTGAAAAAGCGGCTCATTCGCATCTATCCGATCTACTGGCTCATCGCGACGGCTTATCTCTTTCTGTTGTTGTTCGTTGCCAACGGAAAGACCAGTCATCATGATTATCAGATCGATCTTCATTCTGCCGAGGGATGGTTTTATGTACTGGGCTGTTATCTGCTGATTCCTCAGGAACATGATTTTTTTCTGGGTGTGGCCTGGACGCTTTCATACGAAATGTTGTTCTACCTGGTATTTCTGCTAGGGATCATACTGGGTTTTAACAGGGCGAAGTACCTGTTTTTTGTCTGGGCGGGTGTGATCTTGCTGCGGGTGGGCACGGAAGTGCTGGCCCCGGATGTGGCTATGCCCGGTATCCTGCTGCTGAACGTGCGCATTTTGGAGTTCTTGACGGGATGTGTGGTGGCGTATCTGATTCTGAAGTCGCGCCGGATTTCTGACTTTCTGCTGTTCACGTTGCTGGTTTTAGGAATCGGGGCTTTGTTTGTTTTTTATCCGAACTGGGTGGCAACGGGCGTCGGGATTCTGATGCTGGCGCTGATCAACGGATTGATCGTGTATAAGGTGGTGAGTCTGGACCTGCAGCGCCGTGTTGACTGTCCGCGGCTTCTCCTCCTGATCGGAGAGGCATCCTATTCCATTTACTTGTCGCACATTATTTTCCTGAGCCTGTTTTTGCGCGTTTTCCAAACAGCCATTACCCGGCTGAATATTTCGGGCTACCTGGCCCTTCAGGGTATTTACCTGACGGTACTCCTGCTCTGCGTGGGGGGAGGGGTTTTGATCTACCGGTACGTGGAGCGTCCTGTTCTGAAGTATCTGAACAAGAGATTGTTGAAAAAAGTACCAGCCTCCGGGGATTTAAAGGCGCAGGAGGTTTAGCTGAGATGTCGTATATTGCTGTTTTGTTTATGAAACGCAAGTTACATCGGATATGTTATACTACCTGATCTATTGCAGTACGGCCTGCGAACTGATGACGCCTGACGCCTTACGGTTTTTGTTGCAGCAGGCCCGCTCGCGGAATCGCGAACTGGTGATTACCGGTATGCTGGTGTATGTGGAAGGAACCAGCGTGGGAGACACTCAGGCCCGCTTTATGCAGGTGCTGGAGGGTTCGCGCTTTGTGGTGGAGAGCGTCTTTGATAAGATCAGGCGTGACAGCCGGCATCGCGATGTGGTGGTGCTTAAACGGGCAGCGATCAGCAAACGGAACTTCAGGACCTGGGATATGGGGTTTGAGCAGATTGATCTGGAAAAATATCCTGAAATGAAGGCTTTCTTCGCGCTTAATGATCCTTCCGTTTCGGATGAATTCCTGGCTTCTGATGCTCCGCTGGAATTTTTAAGGAGCTTCTACGAGGAGTGGCAGGAAGGGCTGTAGATGCTTTCTTTAAACAAGATTTCTGAATGTTAAATAGGTTGAGTACCTTTCCGCGATAATTGGGATTCACTCTATGTCATTTAACATACACAAATTGCTAGAATCGAAAAAGAAGGCCATCCTGGAACAGTGGATGAAGAATCAGTTAGCGGATGATGGATTGCGGGAAGACCTGATCAGCAACGAAGAACTGCGCAGCCAGTCGGAAGAATTAATTTCGGCTCTGGTGGGCAATTTGAAGCTTGCTGACTTTTCTGATCTGAATTCGGATGAATGGAGCCCTGTGGTGGAGATCCTGGGTGGTATATCCATTACGCGTGCCCGCCAGGGTTTTAGTCCGCGTGAAACAGGAAACTTTGTATTTTCTTTGAAGGAGGCGCTTTTAACCGTCCTGCAAAGTGAGATCAAGGAAAATCCGCAGCTGCTATTCGAGGAAAGTCTGAAAATTAACCGTTTGATGGATAGCCTGAGCGTGGTGACGTTCGAGACCTTCATCAAGGGGCGTGAAGAGGTGATCCTCCGCCAGACGGATGAGATAGCCGATATTTCTACCCCTGTGATCCGGGTGTGGGATGGCATTCTGGCTTTGCCGATCATCGGTACGCTGGACAGTGCCCGTACGCAGATCGTGATGGAGAACCTGCTGCAGGAAATCGTGGAAACGGGATCCAGTATCGCGATCCTGGATATTTCGGGAGTGCCGGCGGTGGATTCGCTTGTAGCGCAGCACCTGATCAAAACAGTAAGTGCTACCCGCCTGATGGGTGCTGAATGTATCATCAGCGGTATTCGTCCGGAAATTGCACAAACTGTTGTTCACCTGGGAATTGATCTTTCCAGTATCATTACCAAGGCTTCTCTGGCCAGTGCCCTGGCTTATGCCTTCAAGAGCATGCGCCTGGAAGTGCGTAGAGCGGGTGCGGCACAGAAATCGAATACAATTTTTTAATAGCATAAACAGTATGGATAAAATTCCTATTCTCAGGATGGGATCCTTTCTGCTGGTTACGATCCAGGTTGACCTGTACGATCGTTTGGCCTTAAATCTGGAGTCGGATCTGATTCAGATGGTTGACAAGACCAGAGCAAAGGGTGTACTGATTGATATATCTGCGGTTTCCATAGTGGATTCTTTTATGGGCCGTATCATTGGCAATATTGCCAGCATGTCTAAAATTCTGGATGCGGAAACGGTAGTAGTGGGTATGCAACCCGCTGTAGCCATCACGCTGATCGAACTCGGCCTCCCACTTAAGGGGGTACATACCGCACTAAACGTGGAAAAGGGTATGGATTTGCTTAAATCCATGATCGATCTTGATGAAGATCCTGATCAAGATCTGACTGAAGATGACCTTATCCCTGAGTAAAGATACGATAGAAGTATCCAAGGAACCGGATGTGGTCTATGTGAAGAACAGGGTGAAGGAAGCAGCGGTGAGAATCAAGATGGGTCTGGTAAACCAGACGCGTCTGATCACGGCTGCCAGTGAGCTCCTGCGGAACATGATGCGCTATGCAAATGGCGGAAAATGCACCATTGAGGTGGTTTCGAGCGGACGGATGAATGGCATCCGGCTGACGTTTACCGATACGGGTCCGGGTATCCCGGATATTGCTAAGGCCATGCAGGACGGCTTCTCGACAGGGAAGAGCCTCGGGCTGGGGCTGCCGGGGACGAAGCGTCTGGTAAACGAGTTCGATATCAAGAGTACAGTTGGTGAGGGCACGAAGGTGACGATTTTAAAATGGGCAAATGGTTGATGCAACGCATGTTAGCTTTATAGCAAATGACAGGAGCTATTTCTCCCTGATCAAAAAGGAGATCCATCGTTTGGCGATGGAAGCCGGGATGCACGAGGCGAGGATCAACGTACTGGACCTCATTGTGGCAGAAATGACTTCCAACCTCTTTAAATACAGTAATGACGGAGAGATCCTGATGGGAACTTTCTCCAATAATGGTTCACCGTATGTGGAGCTCATCAGTATCGACAATGGCCCTGGTATGGTGAACCCTTCTAAAATGATGCAGGATGGCGTGTCTACGAGTAATACCATGGGACACGGTCTGGGCAGCATGAAACGCCTTTCGGATACGTTTGAACTTTATTCGCAGATTGGCTGGGGCACTATTGTACTGAGCAGGGTTTACAATGACCCGGAGCAGGCGAAGGTTCCTTCCAAGATGATCATCCGGCCACTCGTCGTATTCAAGCCGGGTGAAAAGGTGAGTGGCGATGGCTTTGTGTTCAAAAAAACGGAGCGCTACGTCAAAATGATGCTTGCAGACGGTCTCGGTCACGGCCCAGAGGCCAATAAAGCGGTAAATGAGGCGGCTGCGGCGTTCCGGGTGTTCCCGGATTTCAGTCCTACCGACACACTTCGCTTTATTCATCAGGCCATTAAAAAAACGCGCGGTGCAGTGATCAACATTACGGCTTTTGACTTCAGGACGAGAACCTGGAGTGCGACCGGTGTGGGGAACATTGCTGCGCGGATCATCGGTCCGGCCAGCTTTAAGAACCACATGTCTTATAACGGCATCGTGGGGCATAACATCCCGGGAACGATGAATGATCAGACGTATCCGGCGGAGCTTTACAACCAGGTGATGCTCTGCTCTGACGGGCTGAAAACGCGGATTGATATGATGCGGTATCCGCAGATGTACAAATATGATCAGACGGTGCTGGCAGCGGCATTATACAAGGATCACGGAAGAAGGAATGATGATATGTCGGTGGTACTGGCAAAAATAAAATAACCATGATTACACTTGTGACAACCTCCCTGGAGAATGAAATGGACCTGGTGCTGGCTCACCGGAAGTCTATTCATGTGGCGGGCAAGCTAGGCTTAACGATTGCGACGCAGACTACCTTTTCGACAGCAGTTTCGGAAATTTCGCGTACGGTGATTGAGCATACGGATACGGGAGTGCTGAGCATCGGGCTGGAAAGCAGCGGTCAGCGTTATGCGCTGAAAGCCACCATTACCTGTGACAGTGCAGCTGAATTCAATAGCTATGATACGGGCTTCTACTATGCGCAGAAGCTGGTGCCGGAGTTCAGCCTGACTGAGGAGCGAAATAACAAGTTGATCATGATCCGTATCGGGTTGCCACGCTCACTGAAGCTGGATCCCGTGAAGGTACGCCTGATGGCGAACTATTTCAAGGAGTCGGCTCCCCTTAATGCGTACGAGGAAATCAAGTTCCGTAACTCGACGCTTAACCGTATTACGGAGGAGCAGGAGGAAGAGCTGCGGCGATCGAAGCTGATCGATGAGCGCAAAACGGAGTTTATCAGTATTGCCAGTCACGAGATCAAAACACCGATCACTATTATCAAAGCGTATACGCAGATTGCGAAGTCTCTTTGTGCACGGGAGAGCGATGAACTGCGGACGATTCTGGGGAAGGTGGACTTCCAGACCTCGAAACTGCTGACCCTGGTGCAGCAGCTGCTGGATGTTTCTAAGCTGGAGAATGGCAGCCTGCAGTACAGTCCGGAGCGCCTTGAAATGAACGAGTTTGTGACTGAGGCAGTAGAGGTGATCCAGCATATTCTGCCGAAAAACAGGGTGTATGTTGAGCCCTGTGAAAGTGCCTGGGTACAGGTAGACAGACTGCGCATGGAACAGGTGCTCTCGAATATTCTGACCAATGCAGCCAAGTACTCCGCGGAAGATACGCTTATCGAGGTGAACTGTAATCGTTTGCCTTCTGGCCATATCCAGATATCTGTTCGCGATCATGGAATCGGCATGTCGGCTGCGAGCATGAAGTCGATATTTGACAAATTTTACCGTGCTCAGGATGTGGTCCATTCACACTCCGGACTGGGTATGGGGCTCTACGTAGCTTCGAAGATCGTCACTGATCACGGTGGCCGGATCTGGGTAGAAAGTGCAGAAGGAACGGGGTCCGTTTTCTATGTAGAGTTGCCCTGCGAATAAGCTTTTCGGACCATTTGGGAATTCCCGGTTTCCCGCACCTGTTTCGTGCAGTTTCATACTTCTGGATGATCTTTTTTCTTTAAACGACTGAGGACCAAATATTTCACGAAAATATTCTTTGTGCCAGTTATTCCCATTTTGTCACGTTCGTGTATACATGGTGTGTTCATCGTGAGCATTCATAGCCATTTGTAATTAGTTTTGAATCAGAAAGATCTGCTAACCTGCCGGTAAAATATCGCATGTGTTAACAAGATTTCTTAGGATCTGTAAGCGGAGTGGCGAAGCTATGTCGCGCTAACTGACCTAAGCCAGCAAAAATTCTTATGATGTACAAAACTACAAGCTACTTCGCGGTGCTGATGATGTTCTTTTTTCTCAGTTCTTGCAACACCTACAAGAATATTCCTTATTTCCAGGAGCTCGGCACCTCAGCTGCGGTTGCCGAGCCGGTTAGAAACTTCAGTCCGCTTACCATACAACCTGCCGATATTCTGGGGATTCATGTGAACAGCAGAAATCCCGAGTCGGCGGCTATCTTCAACTACAACCTGAACCGCACGAATAATACCTACACGGATAACGGGCAGAATAGTCCCGTTACCGGTTACATGGTGGATGAGGAGGGCTTCATCCATCTCCCGCTGATCGGGAAGCGTAAAGCGGCCGGACTTACCGTTTCGGCTTTGCGGGATCAGATCACAGATGAGCTGACGAAGCTGTACCGGGATCCTGTTGTTAATATCCGGATCCTCAATTTCAAGGTTGCCGTATATGGAGACGTACTCAGGCCGAATATCTACACACTGCAGAACGAGCGGACGACGATCACTCAGGCGCTAAGCCTGGCGGGTGATCTGAATATCACGGCCATGCGTAAGCGGGTCTTCCTCGTTCGTGAAGAGGACGGTACGCGCCGGTTTATACCTATAGACCTGACCTCTAAGAAGCTGTTTGATTCGCCTTACTTCTACCTGAGAAACAATGACGAGATCTACGTTCAGCCTGATAAAACCAAGTATGCGACGGTAGACCGTGGATACCGGACAGCGACGCTGGTCTTGTCGGGACTATCTATAATAGCCATTGTCTTATCCAATCTATACCGCTAATATGATCACTCAGCAAGCTCAACTGACGACGTTTTCTACTCCGCAGAATACGGGCCAGGGAAATAAACTGGTGAAGATACTGGTGCGTTATCTGTACCATTGGCCATTATTCCTGATTTCGCTCTTTATCGCGTTGCTAGTCGCGGTGATCTACAGCCAGACTCTGAAGCCGGGTTATGAGGCAAAGGCAACACTCCTGATCCAGGATGAGAAGAAAACACCTGAACAGCAGACTGCTTTGAAGGAACTGAACCTGGCGAACTCGCCAAAGATCATAGAGAATGAAATGGAGATCCTGAAATCAAGGGATCTGATGGCGGAAGTTGTGCAGGAGCTAAACCTGGCTGTTGTTTATCTGCAGAAGGGTCGTTTCGGGGCAAAAGACCTGTACAAGAACACTCCCGTGCAATTTCACTTTGTCTCCCCTCGATCAGGTTTTGAGGCAGGAGAGATCAACGTGGTGGTTAAAGATAATCGAACGTTTATCCTCGAGAGCCCTGAAGGCACAAAGGAATATCCTTTTTCTAAGACTTTCCGGAATGAATCAGGGACATGGAAGCTCTCTCCGGGAGAGAATATTAAAGATTTCGAAGGTGAAAAGATCACGATAAAAGTAGCTGATCCTGAGGCGACTATTCTAGGTTATCAAGCCAGATTAGACGTGGGTTTATTAAATAAACTGGGTACGGCTGTGTTGCTGAGCATCAACGACCAGGTGGCTACGCGGGGTACGGATATTCTAAACAGTTTGTTGAAGCACTATAATCTGTCGGCAAAAATGAAGAAGAACGAAGAGACGCAGAGTACGATCGATTTCATCGATCAGCGGCTGGGTTCTCTAAGTGGCGAGCTAAGTGATGCGGAAGCAGGTATTGAACAATTTAAGAGCAGCAGAGGGCTGACCGAGCTAAGTGCCGACTCGAAGGTAAGTCTGGAGAATATGCAGGTGAATGACCGGCAGCTGAACGAGGTGAACGTGCAGATCAGCGTTGTTGAAGGGCTGCAACGATATATTTCCCAGAATCAGGGCAACGGCAGAGTGCCTGCAACGCTCGGTATAGATGATCCGGCTCTCAGCAGCCTGATTGAAAAGCTGTCGCAGCTACAGTTGCAGCGAGAGCAGCTTCTGGCAACGACTCCAGAGACCAATCCCGACTTTGAGCCCCTGGACAGACAGATTGTGATGACACGTGCTGCTATAAGAGAGAATGTCGCTTCTATGAAGGCCTCCCTTTTAAGCACGAGAAATAAGCTACTATCTTATAATTCGCGGTTTGAGTCATCGATCAAGGATATGCCTACCCAGGAAAGGCAGTTTATCAGTAAAAAGAGACAGCAGGCCAGTAAAGAAAACCTTTACACCTACCTCTTGCAGAAGCGTGAGGAAGTTTCAGTGAGCTATGCCTCGTCCTTGTCAAACGAACGGGTGGTAGATCAAGCTTATGCGGTGCCTGCGAGGGGACTGAAGAAGATGATGGCCTTCGCGTTTGCGTTTTTCCTTGGACTGGGGCTGCCGGCAGGGGTTCTATTTGTCAGGAGCAGCCTGCGGGAACGTATACTTGACATGTCTGAAGTGCGGGAGGTGGTTGATGTACCAGTAGTTGGGCATATCGAACTGGCCGACAGTACGGACCCTATCGTAGTGAATGACAGGGGAGCGAATGTAGTGAGTGAACAGATCCGTCTGCTTCGTACGAAATTGTATCACCTGAACCGGAAAAAGGAAACGGGCCGGGTAACGCTGATCACCTCCAGTGTTTCGGGAGAAGGAAAAAGCTTCGTGAGCAGTAACCTTGCAGTAGCCATGGCCTATTCAGGCAGGAAGACGCTGATCATAGAACTTGATATGCGTAAGCCGAAGATAGCTTCGGTATTTCAGATGGAGCCCGGGCGTGCAGGGATGAGTGATTATTTAAGGGGGAAGGCGCGTTTGGAGGATATCCTGCGTCATCATCCGGGAGTACCTGGTATGGACTTCATCGGGAGCGGCCCTGTTACAGGTAATCCGGCAGAACTGTTGGAAACGCCGCGTCTGGAGGAGCTTTTCGCCGCTCTGCGTGAGCGCTACGATGAAATCATCGTCGATAGTCCGCCTGTCCACCTTGTTCCTGACGGACTGATCCTTTCCCGGTTGAGCGACCTTACCTTGTATATCATCAGGCAAGGTTTCACCGATAAGGCTGAGTTGCATTTTATCAAGGAGCTTAAGGAGCAGAATGAGATTGGTGAAATGCGATTTGTTTTTAATGGTATAAGCCGCATCAAATTTGGTTACGGCTTCAACTATAACTATGGTTACTATGACCAGGGTAAAAAGAACACGCCTATGACCTTCCTATTCAGCAATTTTTCTAACCGGTTTGTCCTGGATTAATCCGGAAGAAAAATCTACATCTATGATTTCAGAAAAAAAAGCCTTAACCAGAAATATACTGTCGCTCTCGGTTGTACAGATTGCCAACAACGTGCTGCCGCTGCTCTCTGTGCCGGTCATATCGAGGATCATCGGTCCGGATAAGTTCGGTGCGATCAACTTTGCCGCCTCGTTTGTGGGCTACTTCGTTCTCCTGATCGGCTACGGTTTCGATCTCTCTGCAACCAGAAGGATAGCCGCAGACCCTCATAATGAGGAGCTCAGGAATCGCGTCTTCAGTGAAGTGTTCTATATACAGGCGGCCCTGCTGATTCTCTCAGCCTGTATTTTTACAGGTTTGCTGGTTTCGGTGCCACTGTTCAGGCTGGAGTCATTGCTGATGATCTTCTCTTTTCTGATCTGTATCAGTGCCTTATTTACGCAAAACTGGCTTTTTCTGGCGATGCAGGACATGCCTAAGGTGGCGTTTTTCAATCTGGTCACCAAGCTTCTTTTTACCGTATTCATTCTGGTCTTCATCAGGCATAAGGAAGATTACGTGTTGCAGCCCCTGATCATCGGCGTTATTCAGATCGGTGTTTCGCTGATGTCATTTTTCTGGGCTTACCGGAAGTACCGTCTGCGGTTTGTGCCGGTCAATATGATGGAAGGCCTCCTGGTACTCTGGAGGGAGCGTACGATCTTCTTTTCGCTGGTGGTAGTGAGCTTATATACATCTACGAACGTCTTCATTCTGGGGCTTTATCAAAGTCCCACTCAGGTTGGCTATTATGCCGCGGGACAGCGACTGATCATTATCATCCAGTCTATACTGACCAATCCGCTATCACAGGCGCTGTATCCCTATATCGGACGGGCGTTTGCGGAGAGCCGCGACGCAGGTATCCGGATGGTGCAGCGGATACTGCCCATCGTAGCGCTGTTGACGGGTGCTGCGGTGCTCGGCATTATGACGCTGGGGCCCCTGATGCTAAAGCTCTTCTATGGAGAAAAGTTTGCCCCGGCGGTACCGGTACTGCAGGTACTGATGTTCTTACCGCTGATTATCGGGTTTAGTAATATCATGGGTATACAGATCATGCTGAACCTGAAAATGGATAAAATTTTCTTCCGTGTGACCGCTTGCGGTGCGGCACTAAGTGTATTCTTCAATGTGATCATGATCAGGCACTGGGGCTATATCGGAACATCTGTGAACTGGATCATGACGGAACTCCTGATCTGCATCACGATGTTCATTATACTGCACCGGAAAGGGGTGCACCCGGTCGATATCAACAACTTCCGCTTGTCTGCTTACAAACGCTATTTCCGTGCCTTTAAAGCCAGGTTTGTGCCTGCACTCAACCGATAATATTTTCATTTCTACTCTAACAATATGAACAAGACCATCGCCATTGTACTTACTTATAACCGTCTTTCACTACTGAAAGAATGTATCAATTGTTTGAGGGGCCAAACCCTTGCTGTTGACCATATATTGGTAGTAGATAATGCCAGCACTGACGGAACAGGTGAATGGCTTGCCGGCCAGTCTGATTTGCAGGTATTAACCATGCCTGAAAATCTGGGCGGTTCAGGCGGTTTCAAGAAAGCGATCTCTACGGCCTATGAGCTGAATTTCGACTGGATATGGATCTTAGATGACGATGCTTTCCCGGAGAAGAACTGCCTGCGAATATTGAAAGAAGCCGCTGCCCGAAAAGGGGACAAGAATTTCGTGCTGGCGCCGCTGGTGATCCAGGGGGACCGTGTGGACCATGAGCATAGGGGGTTCGTGAACTTCAAAAAAATACAGTTTCCGCTTCAGATCAACACGAGTGAACGGCTTGTCCGTAATGCGGGGCCAGAGATGCAGATCACATTCGCATCTTTCATCGGGATGTTCATCAGCAGGGAGATTGTAGCTGATGTGAAATTTCCTGATTCCTCTTATTATATCTTCCAGGAAGACCTGGAGTATTCGATCCGTATTGTGAAGGCAGGGTACCCGATATTTCTTGTGAAGAACGCAGCGGTACATCACAAGGAGAAAGGTACGCTACCGGTGGAGTATTTTACAGAAAAGCGGGATGTGCCGGTGACGCCGGCAAAGGCCCGCCGAACTATCCTGCAGTTTCTCGAAGATAAACGGACAAAATACAGGGATAGAACGAGGATCAAACCTACGCTGTTCATCAGCAAGCGGAACTGGATATGGACGATCATGCAGCATGATGGAATGAGCCTGCCACTGGCAGCCTATCTGGTCAAAGATATAGCACGTGCCATGTCCTATGTGCTTCTTTCAAAGTCCAATAACAGGCTTCTATTGTCTCTTTTCACGGCTACTTATTTGCAGGGACTAACCGGAAAATTGAATAATCAGCAATTTTTAAATAAGAAATAAAGCAGACGATGGTGGCGATGGATACCAAATGGCGCTTTCAGGCTTTTCTGATCTTTTTTCTTGTGATCTTTTCGCTGAACATGTTTTTCGCCAAGGTCGTGATGGCATCTCCCCTGAAGCACCTTTGCATGGCCTATATGCTCGGGGCTGTCGTTCTATCCATTCCCTACTTTTTCAGAGGCGGGAAAGGATTTATTTTGTCCTTGCAGCTTATCAGTATATCGGTGCTGGCATCCGTCCTGCTGTCTTACGTTTCATGGAAGCAGGAGTTTTCTTTTGCTGTCAGTACGATTCCCTATCTGCTTTGGTTTGTGTTTTTCTATCTGCTACACATCCGATTTCCTCTCCCGGTGATTGAAAAGATTGTTTTTTTCTGGGGCTGGGTATATATCCTTCTTTTCATTTTCCAGTTCATGAACAGTTCACAGGTGTATTTTGGATTTAAAGAAGAGTTTAAAGAGGACCGGGGAGTGATCCGGATTCTGTTTCCAGGCGCGGGAGTTTTCTTTCTCGCCTATTTCATATCGTTGAATAGGGTTATGGAAAAAGTTCGGTTCCGCTGGGTGTTTGCTCTTTTTATCCTGGCGGGAATCGCGGTTACTGTATTACAGGTGACCAAGCAAAGTATAGTGCTGCTACTGGGTATCACCCTTTTTCATTTGCTGAGAAAAACCTCGCTTTTTTCCAGGCTGCTGATCATGGCCGCTTTCATCGGAGGAGTGGTACTTGTGCTGAATTCAGACAATCCGGTTTCAAGGGGTATTATTGAATCACAAAAAGAGAACGTGGCGGACGGCGGACAGAACATCCGAGTGCAAGGGAGCCTGTATTTTCTTACAGAGTTTTCGCCCAACACAGTCAGCCAGATATTCGGCAATGGGTTTCCCAATCTGAATTCAAGATATGGTCAATACGTATCCATGCTGGAAGATAACTATGGCTACTATCTGACCGATGTCGGCGTGGTAGGCATGTATGCGATGTTCGGGATTCTGCCTCTGCTTGCTTATCTCATGATTTTTGCCCGGGGATTGACCATGCGGGTGCCTGCGGAGTTTCAGTATTTGAAGTATTATCTGTTTTACATCATGGCGACCTGTCTGACATCAGATTCTATATTCTCGATCAGCTTCATGATGACCAATATTTTTGTGTTCTATGCCCTCCAAGTGCTCTTCGAGCGCGAGCGGGCGGTAAAACATACTTATCCGATTGTGCTGCAGCATCAGCGTGCAGGTTCACTACTCTAATTTATCAGGAATGAAAGTTTTGTATGTTACGAATATGTTTCCGGTACCGGACTATATCTACTTTGGCATCCACGTTCGAGAGCAGATTCAGGCCATTGAGGCTCTTGGTGGGTTTGAGAAATCGGTATACTTTATTAACGGGAGGGCAGGCAAGCTGAACTACCTTAAGAGCATAGCCGGGATCAGAAAGCGGGTGAAGGAGGAGAAGTTTGATCTTATTCATGTTCACTACGGCCTGGCTGGATTGTTCCTGCTTTTTTTCAAGCCTGCTATTCCTGTTGTTATGACGCTCCACAGCGGTGAGCTGTATAGGAAGAAGGGATTCTGGAATCACCTGATGCAAAAGAATATCACGTTGGCACTCCTCAGGCGGGTGCGGAAGATCGTTGTGTTGAACGATGACATGGTACGTCTCCTGCAACCACATGCACCAAAGTTGGTGAAGCAGCCCTGCGGCACCGATCTGGGCCTTTTCAGGGAGAGGAGCCTGCCGCCAGATCCTCACAGAAAATTGAGGATTGGATTTCCGGGTAATCCGGCGAGGCCAGAGAAGAACTTCGCACTTTTTGAAGAAATAGTCGCCATGCTGCGTCCGCAATTTGATGTGCGGGTCATTGAGTTTCACAATCAAAGTAGGGAAGAGGTGGTAAGAAACCTCAATTCCATCGACCTTCTTTTGATGACTTCTCTTGTGGAAGGATCACCGCAGATCATCAAGGAGGCCCTGGCTTGCAACAGACCTGTTGTGAGTACTAACGTGGGAGATGTGGCGGATGTTCTGGAGGGGGTCAGGAACTGTTATCTGGTCGAATCTTTTGATGCGAAGACATTCATCGGTCCGGTGAGCCAAATCCTGTCTCTGCCCTTGCATGAACGCCGGTCGGACGGGCGCGATAAGCTATACAAGATGGGACTAGCAGCCGACCAGGTTGCCCGTGCAGTGAAGCAAGTTTATGAGGAATGTTTATGAAAAAGGTCTGGCTTCTTTTCTTTTATCTGTTTGCCAGGCATCTGCCGGCCAGCTATTTTCCATTAGGTAAAATATTCAATGCGTTCAGGCTTGTCTTACTTCGCCGACTATTCCACGTTGGCAACCATACGATTGTTGAGCCGGGATTTAAGTTCGGAATGAAGGGGATATTGAAGATAGGTCATCACTGTCAGATCAATGAGGATGTCTATATCCAGTCTGCCGAAATCGGGGATTATGTGCTTATTGCACAGCGGGTCGCCATATTGAGCGTGACGCATGTGATGGATCGCCGGGACATTTATATCAAGCTGCAGGGATCCACAGCGTCTCGTGCGGTGATCATTGAGAATGGTGCATGGATAGGGCGCAACGTAGTGGTGATGCCAGGCATCCGGATAGGCGAGGGCGCGGTTGTAGGGGCGGGAGCTGTTGTTACCAAAGATGTTCCTCCATACGCGATCGTTGGTGGGGTGCCAGCCAGGCTTATCAGATACCGTGCGGCCGATCAAAAACAGCAGTCTTCCATCATTCTGGAAGCGTAAGAATACATCGATCACTTCAAAATAGACCATTATGAGAGTTTTAGCAATTGCTTCTGCAGGGGGGCATTGGGTGCAGTTATTGCGGCTGGTGCCGGCTTTTGGTGATCAGGATATCTCCTTTATATCTACTGATCCAAAGTTCGGCACTACCGTGAAGGATTATGCCTTTTATGCGGTACCAGACGCCAATCAGCGGGAAAAGTTCCGGCTGATCCAATGTTTTTACCGGGTATCACAAATCGTTATCCGGCAGCGGCCGCGGGTGATCATCACTACGGGAGCGGCGCCGGGACTTATGGGGATTATTATCGGAAGGATGATCGGGGCAAAGACGATCTGGATAGACAGTATCGCAAACGCGGAAAAAATCTCCCTTAGCGGAAAGATTGCCGCTTATTTCGCGCACCGGGTTTACACACAGTGGGAGAACCTGGCAACAGACAAGATTCAGTTTAAAGGTAATGTACTATCATGATATTTGTGACAATAGGAACGCAGGAACCATTTGACCGCC
The DNA here is from genome assembly GCF_053551015.1 of Arcticibacter sp. Taxonomy (NCBI): domain Bacteria; kingdom Pseudomonadati; phylum Bacteroidota; class Sphingobacteriia; order Sphingobacteriales; family Sphingobacteriaceae; genus Arcticibacter; species Arcticibacter sp. The sequence continues at coordinate 21,058 of NZ_JBMQOB010000006.1, forward strand.
TGGTCAGGTGTATGGATAAGGTGGTTGCAGAGCTCGATGCTGTTGAGGCAGTAGCGCAGGTAAGCCACACGGAATATCCAATCAGGAATATGAAGGCCTTCAGTTTTCTGGCTCCGCAGGAGTTCAGCAAGCAGTTTTCGGAGGCCGATCTGATTGTCAGTCATGCTGGTATGGGAACAATCATCTCAGCTATGAAGCTGGAGAAGCCGATTATTATTTTTCCGAGGCTGGCCGAGCTGGGAGAGCATCGGAATGATCATCAGTTGGCTACAGCCCGGGTGCTGGACAAACTTAAGTACCTGCATGTGGCCTATGATGAAGAGACGCTGAGAAGGATGGTTCATGATTTTATAGGTGGCAAGCTGAAGTCTTTACACCGTATCGGAGACTGCGCATCTCCTGAACTGATTGGTTCAATCAGGCAATACATCGAGGTGTAACAGACAGATAATGAAATTGTTTGAAACCTTGTCTTATGCTCTCCGTATCAGTTGGAAAAACAATCTTCATGTTTATCTATAAAAAATATCCGAAAGCTTTTATTCTCGTTCTGAGCATTACGCTATCTAGCTTCGTTATGGGGTGTTCAAAAACAGATTCCGAAGAACTGGCACCACAGGAGAGTACAGGTATCCGTTTATCGGAACAAATCTCAGCGGTATCTCCAACCAATTCATCTTTGTTAAATCCGATTACCACATTTCTCGATTTTGAGCAAAGTGTAGGAACCTGGTATGAACGTAGCCTGGGGTACTCCTGGTCTGCTTTCTTGCATGGGCAGGCGAAGCGGGTTGGTAAATCGGCTCTCCGTTTTGAACTACGACGTAATGATTCCAAGTATGGTCACAGAACGGAGCTTGGAGAAAAGCCTGGCGTGAGAAAGGAAGTATGGGTAGGTTTTTCGAACTTTTTTCCTTCATCATACCTAAAGGATCCTGTACAGGAGGCTGTTATGCAATTTCAGGCGCATCCTGACGTGAACAAGGGAGAAGCCTGGAGAAGTCCGCCGGTTGCGCTGATTATTTTGAACGATCGTTTTATCCTTGATCTTCGTACTGACGCACGGGCTGTGACAACAGGTGAGTTAAAGCTGACCCGGATCGATCTTGGTCCTGTTGACAAAGAAGTGTGGAATGATTGGGTATTTCACGTGAAATGGGCCTGGGACAATACAGGTATATTAGAAGTTTGGAAGAATAATAAGCTGGTTGTGAGCCGAAAGAACATGCCGAACAGCTACAATGACCAGCTGGATCCGTATTTCAAAGTTGGAATATATAAATGGGAGTGGGCCTGGAAGTCAAGCCCATCTGTACAGAAGCGCGTCTATTTTTTAGACGAGCTAACCATTGGCACTGCAGCAGCAGGTTATAATGGGGTTTACCCGGGACGGAAGCGTTAGGCGTTTCGTTCCTCCAATTTATCAAAACGTACTTATATTTAAGGCGATAAGGTGGCAAAGCCACCTTATCGCTTTTTTTTGTCTATACCATACCACTTAACAGATTATCACCGCATTATGATTGAAAAAAATCGCCTTGCTATTGTTATCCCGGCATATAAGCTTACTTATTTCAGAGAGACTCTGGAATCGATGTCTGCCCAGGAGTGTCAGGATTTCACGGTCTATATCGGTGATGATGCCAGTCCTGAAGATCTTGCCTCCCTTGTAGATGAGTACAGTTGCCGGATCCCGATTGTATATCGACGATTCGAGGAAAATCTTGGCGGGAACGACCTGGTTGCCCATTGGGAACGCTGCATCTCCATGACGGAGGGTGAGGAATGGATCTGGCTTTTTTCTGATGATGATGTCATGGAAGCATCCTGTGTGAAGAACTTTTATGGATGTATGACCCAGGTGTGTAACGCTGAACTGTTTCACTTTGATCTGAAATTTATAGACCACGGTGGTTTCGTGACAAAAATATGTAAAGCTTTCCCGGAATATCTGTCTGTCGCTGAGTTTTTTGACCGCAGGGTGGGGTTCCGGTTGAATAGCACTGTTGTTGAATACATCTTCAGCCGAACGGCATATGAACGGGAAGGTGGGTTCAAGAATAATGATCTTGCGTGGTGCTCTGATGATGCGAGTTGGATAAAGTTAGGGCGACAAACCGGTATCGTTACCATACCTGGTGCCAATGTAAGCTGGCGTAGTGGCGGTCTGAATATATCCTCGAACATCCGGGACAAAGCCATTGTGCGAAGAAAAGTGCAAGCCAATGTCGATCATCTGAATTGGGTAAAAATTTACTTTGAGGAGCATGGCCTGAAAAGTTCATTAAAGCCATTCGCTAAACTGAAATGGGCAATATCTACACTGGTAGTCAGCCAGGCTTTTAGCTTAAGAGAGAAATATGTAATGGCAGTGGATGTTGCGAGTCAGCTTGATCAGGAGCGTGCACAGTTTCAGGTAGCTGTGTACCTATTGTATCGCACAATGCGAAGCAAGTTGTTTAAATAGTGAAAGTCTGCTACATAAATGGTCAAATGTTGTGATGGTATCTGCAACAGGTGTTGTCTATTTTTGTCTCAAACTACAGTCTATGAAATCCATTTTTTTTATTGCATGCTCTTGTTTAGTGGTTCTTTTAAGTTGTGAACGAACAGATTATGAGCCGGGGGACCCCGGTAGTTATGATACTGAGTACAAGATTTTCAGGGTAAAAGTAAATTCAGACTCGAATACCCCTTATAGTGTCAGTATCAAACGAGAGAGACCGGCGTCCGGTGCTTCTGCAGCTATTGATCAGATCGAGGTGAATCAAAATACCGGCGTGTCCTTTGATTATGGTTTCAGTCCAGCCATTGGGGAAACTGTAAAGGTCACCGTAAAAAGTTCCAGGAACGACATCAAACCTTATGCATTTTACAAAGGGAAATACACGCTGCCTCTTGAACTCAAATCTGTTGCGGGAACGTATAGCGCGGAGCTTAACTATCGGGTTGAAGAATGATCCTGCTGAAGTACTGAATTTGCTGACTTATAGATGTATGAATTTACGTACCTTTATGGTATCGTGAAAAAATGACGCAAGACCTCGATAACATCAGGCCCTTTCTTGAAGCATCTCCCAATGCCTATCTCATCCTGCGCCCCGACAGACCGCATTTTACCATCTTAGAAGCTAACCGGGCTTTATGTGAGATTACGCACAGAAAGCGTGAGGATATTGTGGGCAAAAGTATTTTTGACGGGTTTAAAGCCATGAGTGGTGAGCAGAATGAGAAGGGTGTTCGCGTGTTGAGGGACTGCCTTGAACGTACTGTGATCCTGAAGAAGAAACATCGGTGTTCGCTGCAACGTTACGATCTTCAAGATGGGGAGGGATTCGGAGTCAGGTTCTGGAACTACGAAGTGGCGCCGATACTGGATGATGCTGGTGATGTAAGCTATCTGTTGGAGCATGTGGTGGACGTGACAGACAGCGTTTTGGCCGAGGCGGAAGAGAAGGCCCGTGATCCACTGATCGACTCTTGCCCCGATGCTATTGGCTCTCTGGATATAAAGGGTAACTTTCTAAGTGCCAATCGCGCCATGCTTGAGTTGACAGAGTGTACGAGGGAGGAACTGTTCAGACATTCGTTTGTTCCCTTTATCCCGATGGAAAGCTTTACTCATGTCTTTTCATCTTTCCAGAAGATAATCGGGGGCGAGGCTCAAAACTTTGAAACGCATTTTGTGAGTACAAAGGGTAGTCGGTTCGTGATCAGCGTAAGCTGTATGCCCATCAAGATCCAGCAGGAAATTATAGGCGTGCATTTTGTTGCCCGTAACGTTACCAACCTTCGGAACGCGGAGAAGCAACTGGAGCAGTATCACCTGCGGTTAGCCAGTATCGTGGAGAGTATCCGCGACGGCTTTTTTGCGATGGACCGGAATGGGGTGATAGAGTATTGGAACAGGGAGGCTGAGCGGGTACTGGGGGTAGATAGTGATGATGTGGTGGGGAAGAATATCTGGCATGTGTTGTCAAGTAACCTGTTTCCACGGTTTTATGCCAGTCAGCAACGTGCGCTTAATGAGCGCATCCCGATCCGCTATGAAGAATATTCCCAGGCACTGAAGAGCTGGCTGGAGGTGGCGATCTTTCCTTCGCCTAATGGTCTTTCTGTTTATTTCAAGGATATTTCGGAACGTGTGGCAGTAGAACAGGCGCTGGAGGCGAGCGAGCAACGTTTTAAGGCCATGGTGCAGAATGGCTCTGATGTGATCTCGATTCTGGATCGGAAAGGAAACTACCTGTATATGAGTCCCTCTTCGAAAGCTACGCTGGGGCGTGGCCCGGATTTCTGGATAGGAAGGAATGTGCTGGAATTTGTTCATCCGGACGATCTCGACCGTGTTTCTTCCATGCTGTTGAATACCACTAAAGAAAAATTGGTCTATCTCGCTCCTTTCCGTTTCAAACGGAATGGTTTTGAGTACCGCTGGATAGAAAGCATAGTCACCGATATGACCAACGACCCGGCGGTAGGTGGACTGGTGGCCAATACGCAGGATGTGACGGAGCGGGTGGAGTATGTAAAAGCGATAGAAGAACAAAACAAGAGACTGCGTGATATTGCGTTTATTCAATCGCATCTGGTGCGTGCCCCGCTGATGAGGATCAAGGGTCTTGCCGATGTAATTACGAATTATGAGACCGATCCGACGCAGGTAAAGGCCTTACTCGGCCTGCTGGATCAGGCTGCTGACGAACTGGATGATGTGGTGAGGGATATTGTGGAGAAAACGGATAATCTTTGATATATAGGGGAATGTGAGGGGGATGGGAATAAGTGTGCTTATAACGTGTAAGGCCCGCGGTAGAATAATTGGTAAATTGGTATACCATACCAACCTGAATTATGACTAGTACTTTCGATCTGGAACAGTATTTTGAACAGTCTACAGACTGTTTATGCATCGTTGGACATGATTTAATTATCAGAAGGGCGAATGCGGCTTTTAGTCATGCGCTTCGATACTCCCCTGGGGAACTTCCGAAGGTGTCGATCATGGATATTGTTCATCCGGATGATCAGGCGCGAACAGAGGACGCCTTTGAACGCATGAGGCAACTCCAGACACTGACGGCCTTTGAAAACCGGTTTATGACTCGCGACGGTGAGCCTCATTGGTTCTCGTGGACCGCTATTCCTATCGCCAGTGAACAAGTGTATTTTGGTGTGGCCAGTGATATTCATCATCAGCGAAAGCTGGATGAAGACCGGAATCTCCTGCTGACCAATATGACCAAGAGTGTGGAAGACCTGAAACAGCTGACCTGGGCGACTTCGCATGATCTCCGGTCGCCCGTCAATAACCTTCTTGCGGTGTTCAGCCTACTGGATGTGTCGAAGGTCAAGGACCCGGAGATGCGGAAATTCATCGATATGTTTAAGCTGGCTACCGATAACCTACGAACTACCCTGGACAGCTATGTGGATATGCTCACAGAGAAGGAGGTGCTGAGAGCCGACGCACAGGAGCTTGATCTGGAAGTGACTTTGAGATCGGTAATGAAATCGCTGTCATCGTTGATTGAGCATACTCAAACGGAAATTCGCATGGATTTCAGTGCATTCAGAGTAATTTCTTTTAACGAGATCTACATGGAAAGTATCTTTCTGAACCTTTTGACGAATTCTATCAAATATGCCAAGACGGGTCAAACTCCAAAGATCTTTATCCGCACGCAAGTTCTGAGCGGGGTGCATAAGTTGCTGTTTTCGGACGAAGGTCAGGGATTTGATATGGATCGGGTCAAGGACCGGGTGTTCGGTTTACATCAGACCTTTCATGATCATCAAGAAAGTAAAGGTATTGGTTTGTATCTGGTGCATCATCATGTGATTGCGATGGGGGGACGGATTCAACTGGAAAGTAAATCGGGAGAGGGAGCTACATTTATCATATCTTTTGATTAGGCCGCATCGGTATCTGACATGGGGTTGATCAATAAAAAAGGCGGGGGTAGACCCCGCCTTTTTTATTTGTTCTTCTTGCTAAGCCTGAAGACCAGCAGGGCCGTGAGTGCTACCCCTACGGCAATTTTGGTTACTGCCGCTTTACGGTTATACTTCCATTCAGCGTTCCATCCGCGTTCGGCAAAAACGTTTGGAATGTGTCCGCGTTTCAGGTCGTCTACAATACCTTCAACCACATTGATCCGGTCCGCCAAAATAAGCGGCAGCCAGTGACCGTAGTGGTTTTCGCTGTACTTGAATGCCTGCCGACGAATGACTCCACTGAGCCCCGACGGAGGAGTGGATGTTCCAAAAACAGATGTAATGTTCGGGCGCTCATTCGAATGCAGCACTTCGATATCTACGAACTGTTGTGTAGGACGTTCCCAGGTGTATCCCTTATGTTCTTCGTTGGTACGGTTCTTCATAGGATACGTGGGGTCGTTCTTTGGATCAGCATCAATTGCCCATCCGGCATTGTCTTTATGGTTTTCTTTTAAAGCGTTTTCCATGATCATCGGATTTAAGTTCGTGCTGTTGGAGGAATCAGGATCGGTTTTATACAGTTATCGAGTTTGGCCGAAAAGATGTGATAGGCGTCTGCAGCTTCCTCCAACGGTACCCTGTGGGTTATAATCCCTTTCGGGTTTAATCTTCCTGCCTGCACATGTTCAATTAACCTAGGCAGCAAGCGTTTCACTGAGGCCTGGTTGGCTCTGATGGTAATTCCTTTGTTGACTACGTTGCCAATCGGCACGAGATTGTCTGTTGGACCATACACGCCCACGATGGATACAATACCACCCTTTTTTACTGCGTTAATTGCCCAGTGCAGTGCTGTAGCGGAACCGGCCTGCAGGAGCATCTTTCTGCCGGTAATGGTTTGCATGGTATTACCGGCCGCATCGCCACCTACCGCATCGATACAGACATCGGCACCCAGCCAGTCGGTTGTTTTCTTGATAAATACAACGGGATCTTCCAGCGACTTGAAATTATACGCTTCGCAATTGGCGTAGTTCCGGACAAACTCCAGCCGGTATTCGAGGTGATCGATCACAATCACTCTCCCTGCACCAAAGAGCCAGGAGCATTTAGCTGCCATGATGCCGATGGGGCCGGCTCCAAAGATCACTACGGTATCGCCTTTCTGAATTCCGGCCATTTCTGCAGCCTGATATCCGGTGGGTACGACGTCTGTCAATAAGACGGCGTCGTCGGGATCCATGCCTTCAGGGATGACTGTAGGACCAACATTGGCATAGGGTACACGTACGTACTCAGCCTGTCCGCCGTCATAACCACCTGCTGTATGGGAGTATCCGAATATACCACCCACGGCAGTAGCCTGGGGGTTAGATTCGTGGCAATTGCCGTAAAGTTCCTGTTTGCAGAAAGCGCATTTACCACAGGCGATGTTGAAGGGAACCATGACCGTGTCGCCAACTTTTATTTTGGTCACTTCTGATCCGATTTCTTCAACGACACCGATAAACTCATGGCCAAAAGTCATACCGACACGGGTGTCGGGTACCAGGCCATGGTAAAGGTGGAGGTCAGATCCGCAAATGCAGGATCTGGTTACGCGAACGATGGCGTCTTCCGGATGCATGATTTCCGGGTAGGGCTTATGATCCACACGGACCCTGAACGGGCCCCGGTAATTCATCGCTAACATAGAAGTCCTTTCTTCCTTAGATATTGACTGTTTTTCATATTACGTTTTTTAGGTAAGCAGATGAAGTGGAAACGAATAAAAACCCATGATGTTTGCGCCGTTGGAAATTAGCGTACAATTGAACGGGAGTTCCGCCTGAAGGTATGTGCCCTTGAGGAAGAGGCTGAAAATTGAAAATAATTAAAGCAGCTCCCATGAATTTTTGTTGCTTATGAAAACATCTATTACTATGGGAAAGACTAAAAACGGCGTGTTTGTGCCGCCAAAGGGAAAGCCATCCGGCAGTGGAAGAGAAGGTTCAGGACTGAAAGACGCTTTTGCAGTTACTGATCTGAAGACAGACGAAGAACTGGCAGAGCGTTTTATGGAAGGGCCTGACGAGACATCAGATAATGTTAGTGTCAGACATCCTAACAGGAATGTGAATAAGGGGCGCGAGGATGACGCTCAGGAGTAATCGCGGCCAATTGGTTTAACAGATACGGGGCCTGCGTGCCTTGTATAAACATGATGATATGGAAGATTTAGTAAAAGAAGAATTTTCAGAACTCACGAACTATAAGGCTTCGACCTGTATTTCTATTTATCTCCCAACGCATAAATCAGGTTCGGAGATTAATGAGAAGCAAGACCTAATCGTATTTAAAAATAACTTGCAAGAATGTGCGCGGCAACTGGCCGCAAATGGTAAAGAGAAGCCGGAGATCGAGCAGCTGCTGCAGCCGGCCTATGAATTGCTGAAACACGAGACATTCTGGTATCAGCTTTCGGACGGTTTGGCTGTATTCATTGCAGATGGTTTTTTCAAAGCGTACCGTGTTCCGGTAAAAGTGAAAGAGGAGCTCCATGTCAATAGCTCATTCTATCTGAGCCCGCTTGTGCCTTATGTGACCCATACCGGGTATTTCTATCTTTTGGTATACAGTAAGGATGCCTGCAACCTGTATAAGGGGAATGGCTATGGAATGAAGAAAGTGGTAGTGGAAGGCTTGCCGCTGGGGATGGATGACGTTATCCACTTTGAAGAGAAAGATGAGCGAAAGCTATTCCGCGGCGGGGGCAATGCGCCGGGGGCAGAGGCGAACTTTCACGGACATGGAAGCGGCCTGGCTGATGAGAAAGAGTATATTTCTCAGTACCTGAAAGAAGTTGACCAGACACTTTGGACAGAAGTCCTGGCTAATGAAAAAGCACCATTGATCCTGTCATCCGTGGAGTACATGGTCGGCTATTACCGTCAGATTTCGCGGTACAAGTATATTGCGGAGGAGAATATCACCGGTAATTATGATCATGAGGGTCTCAATGCCTTGTATGAACGAGCGAGAAAAATTGCCGAGCCTCTCCTGAAGCAGGAGACGAAAAAGGCTTTGTTGAACTACTATAACCAGGTGGCGACAGATCTGACATCATCCATGCCAGAAAAGATTATCCCGGCTAGCTACTATGCGCAAATATCAGACCTGTTCGTACTGGAGAATTATCATGTATGGGGGACGTTCAATGAAACGGACAACAAGCTGAGTATTCATCCCGAGAAACAGGATGGGGACGAGTGTTTAGTGAATAAGGCCATCGTGAACACGCTGGCGAACGGCGGCGCAGTATACGTGCTTCCTCAGGAGAAGATGCCGAAGGAAAGCTCTATTGCGGCTTTCCTGCGCTTCAAGGCCTAGTTTTTCCCGACTAATCAGATAAAGAGGTATTTGTGCCGCGAGGATGTGTTTCACGCAATCTTCAGGTGACAAATACCTCTTTTGTTTGCGATGATAAACCAAGCGGTGCCGCGCTCTGTTAATGGGTATTTATATGCAGACTATGAAAAGTACACATATCTTTTTTCTGGCCATGATATTTTTCTCCTCATGCGGAGGGCAGAATACGCCCTCTAAAGTGGAGGCGCCCGGGGGAGAAAAGACGGCTAAGGATCGCGTCCTGGAAACAGGCGCAGACATCCTGCAGGACAAGAGTCCTTTAAGCCGGTTCAATACGTATCTGGATGGCTTTCACTTTTATAATGGCAATCCGAAGGCGCAGATGGAAGCGTATCACAGGACGGACAGATACATCCTCATCTGGTAGAGGAGCGTGACAAGCGTTTCGGCGTTTCTACGGCGAAAACCCGTGAGCAGCGGAAAGATATTTCTGCTCCTCCTGTGGTCAGAGGAGCGAACGCCTGGGAGCGTGGGGAAATCAGACAGTTCACTATCACGAATAAGGCGGATTCAGCTGTGCACAAGCATCAGATAAACTAGTACTACATTCTATCTATTACATGAAAAAAGAGATCAAGCAATTTTCTGCTCCCGTTCCGACAGGAGCTTTATTCCTGGTAGGAGGACACGAAGATAAGGGTGCTGAGGACCTCGAAAAAAAGGGACAATCTAAGCACCCGGAGGTGCTGAAAGCTTTCGTAGATCTTTTAGGTAAGAAGGATCCGGTAATTGAGCTGGTTACAACGGGAAGTGCTGACGGGAGTGCTTATTATGAGGATTACCAACGCGCATTTTCAGAGCTCGGAGTTAGTCAGCTGGGGCATATACATCATGATACCCGCGCGGAGATTATCAAAGACGAATCAGGGGACGGGATTGTTGACCGGATAAAAGCTGCCGACGGGATTTACTTCAGTGGCGGAGATCAGCTTAAACTCACCTCCATATATGGGGGCACCACGTTTTTGTGTACGCTGAAAGAGCGCTATGTTACTGATCAACTTGTAGTAGGAGGGACGAGTGCCGGTGCTATGGCGATGTCGACCCCCATGATCTACGCCGGGAACAAAGGGGTACAACAGATTGCAGGTGAGATCAAGGTAACTACGGGACTTGAGTTTCTGAAAGATGTCTGCATTGATACTCATTTCGTGGACCGGAGCAGGTTTGTCAGGATGGCGCAGGTTATTGCCAGTAATCCAACCTGTATTGGGATGGGAATAGAGGAAGATACGGCCATAGTGATAAGAAGGGGTATCGAGGCGGAGGTATTGGGAAGCGGGATCGTGATTATTGTGGAGGGCTTTGGGCTAACAGATTCAAATATTCTGAACCACGGCGCAGATGAGAAAATATATATCCATGATCTTAACGTCAGGATGCTGTGTTCGGGATGCATTTACAAGATCCCGAGAAACAGTCCTCCGCACTGGTGATTCGACCGATACGTAGTTTCCTTTCAGAAAGGGTATTTATCCCTTAAGCCGGTTCGCTATAGAGTTGTTGTTCAGGTGGTTATTAAAAATATTTATTCACCATTTAACATCTACACTATGTTTTTTCACGACAAGAGGACCCAATACACCGTAAGGGTCGACAAACCAGATCCACAGTTCGCCAGACTGCTTCAACAGGCTATCGGCGGAATAGAGGGCGAAATCAGAGTTTGCTTACAGTATCTTTTCCCGGCCTGGGGGAACCGGGGGCCGGCGAAATACCGGGACATGCTCCTGGAAACAGGTACCGAAGAAATTTCACACATCGAAATGCTCTGCACTGCTGTAGCGTTAAACCTGGAGGGTGCATCAGGGGGAGTGATTGATCATATTGTCACTGCAAACCCTGTTGTAAAAGAAATTATGGGAGGAATGGACCCACGCCATTACTTGTCGACCGGATTGGCAGCCATGGCCTCGGATGCTAACGGTGTTCCGTTCAATGGATCGTGGGTAGTGGCGAGTGGAAACCTTGCTGCGGATATGTATGCGAATGTTATGGCCGAATCTACCGGAAGAGTTTTAGCTACGAGATTATGGCATTCGACGGAAGATCCCGGGATGAAGGATATGCTGTCTTTCCTGATTGCGCGGGATACTATGCATCAGAATCAGTGGCTGGCTGTTTCGGAAGAGCTCGGTGGAATAAAAGGTGTTCATCCAATACCCAACACTTTCCCGCAGGCAGAAGAGCCTGGCGAATTTAACTATTCGTTCGTATCGACCAATTTGGATAGGCCGGCTAATCCCGGAGCCAGGTGGACACAGGGCACGTCTGTAGATGGCAAGGGCGAGTTCAAGTTTGTTCACGGTGCGCCGATGGGTGAGGAGCCTAAGTTGAGTCCTCCCATTCCGGAAGGGTATGCTCAGGCGGAGCAAATGAGATCTAAAGATGATAGCAGCAGTAGCACAGGCAGTTTATTGTAGTCTGCTCTTATTAAATATTGTCAGGCCATCAGAGACGATGCGCCCGTATTGAGTCGCTTGTTCCGGTAAGAGCCGGGTGGTAGTTCTGCTTTGGATTAATTAGGTGCCAGACCCCGCGCTCATCATCCTGCATAAGGTCGAGTGCGCAATTCAGGAGTTCACGTATATCTGTAGATGTGAACGTAAGCCACTTTACCCTTCTTGACGACGTGTTGGATGTCGCTTCATATTCTTCATGAGAGAAAAGACTTGTGCGAATCATCAGTATTTTCGGATTCTGTAGCATGACATGATGTTCAGTTAAAGGATCCTTTGAGAACGTCATCATTTTGACATTGCAGGATTTCGCAAGGGCAGCCAAATTGCTGGACTTGCGGATCACATTTAAGTCAGCCTCCTTACCGGATCCAGCTCCCTGGTTGGACAGCAGGAATTCGCCCGCATCCACAATTCCCAAAATTTCCCTGCCCGGTAAGAGTGCAGCAAGATCGGATTTGCTTGTCAACTGGAGTTGTTCCCGGCTAACTATTTGGTAAGGTATGTTCCTCAGTTCGCACAAACGAGAGAATGTGCCTGCCATAGCGCCTGAATCAGCTATGATAAGCAATATCGGGCCAGGCGTCTCTTTTCCTGCAGCTCCTAAAGGAATAGTCTTGTGATATAGAATTCGAGCCTCACGCTCCCACCATCCTTTTTGCTTGAGAAGCGGATGCTTAAGACGCAGACCACTCGAGGCCTGCAAAATGAGTGTACTTAAGGCTGTAGCTCTTGGAACGCCTGAAGAGACATCAAAGACTCCCGCCTCGTAGTCGCCGCACTCTTGTCTGAGAAGACAGTTCCAACCGAATGATCCCAGTAAGGCCCAAGGGGTCACAGCAACTATATCGGCCCCTTCTTTTTTTAATCTCCGTGCATCTTTAAGAACGGTATTGAACCACCTCATCTGTTCTTCACGCGTACAGTGAAGGTGAACCTCTGTTATTGCTGTAGGGATTTTATAGCGATTCCATACCTCCTTTAGGATGCGGTAGGGTCCGTAAGGTCTGGCACAGCCTACTCTGATAACTTCTACGTCTGCATACTGGTGTCGTCCGTTTCCACCATGTGTATGTTCCGGATAGATATGAAGTCTGTCATCCAGATAACGCTCGGAGGTGAGGTAATGATTAATGCCGATAACATCGGGCGGACAAAGGTTTTCCTGAAAGAAGGAAATATCTTCGGGAGTTATCCCGTTTTTTAACAGATACGGGTATAAAGGATGGGTTTCGTCCACTTTGCCACAAAGAAGATCCAGGCTGAGCCAGCGTCTCTGATTTTCGAAATCTGCCTGGTAGCGAAGCTTTGGTGTGCTATGCGTGCGACCCATGTCTTCGGTTTGAACGAGCCGCGCGTCTGGGTTAACTTTACGGATCGCCTGCATCGAAAGTACCGTGGCTTTGCATTCGTTCATCAGTATCCTCAGAAATGTACGGGCATTTAAACCATGTGGATACCAAATTCCGTATAGTCCACAGAACCTCGCTGTGGTTAAAGGTTCATTAACAGGTGTATAGTACTGGATCCAGGGGAAGGCTGTCGCAACGTGGCCGGCATACTCAGCAAGTCCTGTGGCGAATGATTCATCGGAGATGTTTACGTAAGAAGGACCACTGCCATGATGTACCAGTCCAACGATTGGTTCTACCTTTAAGTCCCGAAGGCGCGTGAGCCGTTCGGATGTGAGCGTCCAGTCAATTGTCTGATCTTTTTCAGGTTGGTGCCTTTCCCAAAGGACAGGATATCGCAATTTTTTTATACCCAAGCCCGCGAGTAGATCGAGATCGCCCTCCCGATCATAGTGGCCGGCATACTCCAGCTGGTCCATGTACTTGTCGCCAACGCGGTTTATCGTACATTCTATTCCTCCCCAAATCTCCATATTTTAAAAAAATTAAGTCGCACCGTTGAGGGGTGCGACAGTATCGTAACTTGATTCTTCTAAAGTGGATTGGGCTAGCTTGCGAGCGAAATCTTACCCTTGTTTTTCACAGTGTTGCTGATCCTCGCGGTCATGGTTGCATAGGTGTTATCCCAGCAATTGTCGGCAAGGAAGGCGTCGGATTTGGCGAGCCATGCGGACTTGTCGGTTTCCGCCAGCTCCTTTTCAGCATGCTTGATGAAGTCTTCCGCAGAGCTGCCTATATGAACCAGTTTGTTAATGCCGTAAGGGTGAACAACATCCCTTATGGGAGTTGATATTACAGGCCGGCCGGCGCTCATATACTCGGGAGTCTTTGTGGGGCTGATAAAGCGGGTGGATTCATTCAGAAGGAAGGGAATCAATGCAATGTCCCACCCGGATAGATACGCCGGAAGCTCCTTATAGTTCTTCTGTCCGAGGTAATGAATATTCTTGTTTCTAGGTAGAATATCAGGAGAAATCTTAACCACTGGACCGATTAGAATGAGCTGCCAATCTGGTCGCGCATCCGCTATGTTCCTAATCAGATCGATATCAAATCGTTCATCGATTACCCCATAGAAGCCGAGTTTGACTCCTTTGATATTCGCCTGATCTTCTGGTTCCAATGTACCTGTCCGGGCAATTGCGAAATGTTCCTTTTCGATACTGCTTGGAAAAGGGAAGATGTTTGCATGCTGATTTTTCTTAGCCTCATATAAAGCTTGTCCGCCGGTGAATACAACGTCGGCTTTGTTCATCAGTTGTTTTTCAAGATCCTTCAGTTTGGCTGGTGCATTTTTGAAAGCAGAAAGCTCATCCATGCAGTCATAGATCGTGATCTTGGGATTATACTTGGATGTGAAGTTTAAAGCCATTGGAGTGTAGTACCAAAAGGCGAAATCTTCCACTTTCTTGGTGGCAAAGAATTTGTCGAGTAATTGAGTAAGTACAGCGTCGACGTCAGTCCCTGCTGAGTTTGAAATTAAAGGAACTCCTACCCAGAGATTGGGAAGCTTTCTGCTGAACTGAATGGTCGATTCCGGTTCATCAGTAAACAGCGGCTCCTCCAAAAAATAAACTATGCAGTCGTTTGCAAAGCGACTTAGCAGATGTTGCGGACGTTGATATACAAAGTCCCATCTCAAGTGCGAAAAGCACATCAAATAAGGCGGTATTTCTTTCATAATCTTAGAAGTTAAAAGAATAACGCAGATGCGCAGAAATGGTTTTAGTGAGAAAATTAAAACGCAATGCTGTGAATGATTGTTAGCTAGTACCGAATAATCAGCTGCTTATGAATGTTAAGAATAAGTTTATGTTTGCTACCGGGATAGAAAACAGCTATCCCATGATCACACTTCCAGATGGTACCAGAAAACGGGTAGACGAGATGGAAAAGTGCGGGCATTATCAACGTTGGAAGGAAGATTTCGATCTTGTAAAAGAAATGGGGATTGAGTTTCTGAGGTACGGTCCTCCGTATTTCAGTGTAAATACGGGTCCAGGACAGTATAACTGGAGCTTTGTTGATGAGACTTTCAGGTATCTAAAGAAGCTTGGAATTACGCCCATCGTGGATCTGTGCCATTTCGGATTGCCTGACTGGCTTGAAAATTTCCAAAATGAAGATTTTCCGAGGCATTTTGAGGAATATGCGCTTGCATTCGCGAAACGCTATCCATATATACAGTTTTATACTCCCGTGAATGAGATATTTGTGACGGCGGCGTTTTCAGGACAATATGGCTGGTGGAATGAAAAGGGAACCTCCGACAGGACGTTCGTTACCGCGCTCAAGAACCTTTGTAAAGCGAACGTGCTGGCCATGAATGCGATTCTGACCGTTCAGCCTGACGCTATTTTTGTTCAAAGTGAATCGTCTGAGTATTTCCACCCGGAGACACCTGATTGCGATAAACTCGCGACCTTCCTGAATCAGCGGCGGTTTCTATCACTCGACCTCAGTTATGGATATCCAATCAGTGTGTCGATGTACGAGTATCTTCTTGAAAACGGGATGACTAAGGAAGAATACCAATGGTTTGAAAGCAGTGTAATCAAAGGAAGTTGCGTCATGGGTAATGATTATTACGTGACCAACGAACATATGGTTCACGAAAATGGATCCACTTCTGCTGCAGGGGAAATATTCGGGTATTATGTGATTACTCATCAATATTATAGCAGGTATAAGTTGCCGATTATGCACACGGAAACGAATATTGCCGAGCCAAACGCTGTACGATGGTTGCAAACGCAATGGGCAAACGTTCGACGACTCAAGAGAGACGGAATTCCGATATATGGATTTACGTGGTACAGTCTTACGGACCAGGTTGACTGGGACTCTGCCTTACGAGATGATGCGGGGAGGGTAAATAGCCTGGGCCTCTATGATCTGGACAGAAAAATAAGACCAGTCGGGCAAGCCTATAAGGAACTGATCAGACAATGGCAGCCAGCATTAGAAGACGAAAAATATGTATTGCATTTTAAATCGGGTATTTACCGCTAAGAAAAAAGAAGAGATTATGATCTCTTCTTTTTGTTTTTTCTAAAGTTCAGATTCAATTTAGCAGCCGGCTTATCCTCTGGAATTAGCTCTTTTGTGCAATACCATGATCCATGCGCTGTATAAGTAGCCTCCGGCTGATTATGTTGACTCAGGTCCGGGAACATCTTCATCAAGTTTTCTCCTGCTTCGTATCTGCTTTTCATAACTTTTGTATTTACGTTGTTAACACTTTGGTAGAAGGTTTGTTTCAAAGAAAAGGAACTTTTCTTACTAAATGTCACTAATTCACAGAATGTTACCTGATTTTCTCGCATTTGTGTAGAGGAGTAAAAGAATTTGCCTTAAAAAAATGAATCTGCTATATGGATGATATCATCATGAGAGTAGAATTTATCTCCAAACGTTTTTAATATCTACACGATTCTTCTCAACATACTTCCCGTTATTATAATATGCTGATAATCATGTGTAATGTTTGGTAGGTTTGCCACAGAAACTACATGGATTATTCACAGTTATGATATCAGCGATGTTCAGAAAATATTGGATTTTTACCATCAACGGATTTTTTTGTTTCTTACTTGCCAACCCTACTGCGCTAAATGCTCAAAGCACTTACATAGCACCTCAGGATACCGTCAGATTGAAGCGTTCTGCCAACGAAGCCGTTTCGAGCTATCATAGCTCAACATTCCTGAAGGCAGATTCAAGGCTGGCTGGAGCTGCCGTTAAAGCTGCAGACCTGCTGATGGATACACTCCGGTATAACACGAGGAAGGGCCTTTCGGTTGACTCTGTGTTTTCTAATGCGGATCTTAAGTATGTTACGGGTCAAGGTCTTAACGGTGCAGTCGCCTTGTTTGAGCTTGTAAATACTCGCCTGCCAAAAGGAAAGTTTTTGGTCTTCAGAACGGATTCTCAGCAAGTAGTGACAGCAGAAAACCCGCTCGTCCTAAGAGATCTCAGGATGCTCATAGCGGCTCACCCTGTCACGAAACAAAGTGATGCCCGCCAATGGCAGGAACATGTGTTCCAGGCGTATATGGCTCGTGATTACGGTACCACTTTACATAATACCATTACGATCACCTCGGCAACAAGAGAAATAAGGGAAACGCCTGATCTTGAATTGATTGACTTCAACGGCGGAGCCATTACCCTGGCGGAGATATTGAGGAGGGAACAACTAAGAACGGGAGACAGAGTGAAAGCTGAGAAAGCCGCCGTTGCGGAGTTTCGATCAAGAACATATCCTGGCAAACAGATGTCAAAGGAAAGCGCAAACGAAAATTACAGACGTGCTCTGTTTGAACTCATGCGGTTACAGGAGGGGGATATGCAGCGTCATCCTCAAACAAAGGCGCTGCTTCAGCAGCTGAAAGAAGATCTAAGTAAAGGTAAAGGGAGCAAAGTGGTACAATCGCTTAGAAGAAGTAGTTTTTTCGACGCTAACGTACCGGGGAACCTTGGACCGGTTTTGCTGACTGAGACGGATGTTATCGATCCTGATAAGATTAAAAGTGAAGCAGATTCGAAAGCGATGGAGCTCATGATGCTGACCTCTCTTCACTACGGAGAACGGGATGCTGTAAAGCTCTTTAAGCGTCTGCTGGAAGGCAGAGGAGAACTTTCAGCCAGCACTATGGGGGATTTCTCGGCTAAACGTCTCGGACAACTGAAAGACCATGGAACAGAGAAGCTCAAGTCACTTGGTTACGGAGCGGATAAGACCGCAGGAATAACTTTCTCAGATCTTGTTCTATTGGCAGTTGCCGCTCCGGAAGTACCGGTCACACGATCGGGCCCAGGATACCTGAGCCTGCAGGAAGCAGGCGAAACCGTCGTTAACTACTATTCGGTCACAGAGACGCACGAGAAAAGATATGCAGTATTGTTCAATCCGAGGATTATCGCAGGCAGCCGTCATATAGAGCACAGAAGTTCATATGATCCGGTTGATTTCGTCCCTGAAGTGATCAATGGTGCAGCCATAGGTCAAGAGGGCTCGCGTGTGGTTTTGAATGGTTTAGAAATAAGACTTGAGTCGGATATCTACTTCTCAGATATCGAGAAATTAGCTGCAGGGGGAGTAAAGCCCTTTATATATCCGGAGTTTGGGATTGTGGCTGGATATGGAAGAAGAGAAGTGGGTTACGATAAAAAAGCTCTTGTCGGACCACATGGAGCAGTGCCTCAATACAGCTCGAGCTATTGGAACTGGGGTGGACACATCGGTCTTAACGTTGGGCCGCTGGTGTTATCTGCGGATGCAACAGTTTTATCCACATCTGAGAGGGATGATCCTTATGAACGGTTCTTTGATCTTTCAAGCGGGATGACTTACTATCGCTACGGAGTACTTCTGCACGTATTTAATAAACCATTTGGCAGCATCGTTAAGTCTGATCGGCTTCGCTTCGTCATCGACGCGGAATTTGCCGGTGAAACCAATAATGAAGGTACACCTAACCGCACCCATACCCAAAGCGGGGCAGCCCAGACAGGTAGTGGTGAATGGAGGCGGGATTACGATAGAGCCCATCCCGGTGGCGTTTATAACCATGCAATAGCTACTGAAATGATCCTGAACGGGGATGTTAAGGCCTCTTATGCAGCCAGTAACTTTGCCGCAATACATCTGGGAATTCAAAGAAACGGACTTTTGTTAAAAGGGACCGTGGGGCTTTATAATAACAAGACCATTGAAGGATATAACGACGGCGAATGGGCGAACAAATTGTTTCAAAATACCCTTAAGGGGCGTCTGTTCGGAGGACTTAGTCTTACTTATTCTTTCGATTCCAGAAGCTGGTCAGAGAGCCACAAAACCTCATCGTCTTATAAAACCATCAAGGGCGTCAAGTCGGACGAGCAAAAAACAACGACATCGAGTGCGGAGAGCGGTGTTGGAAGAATACGCAATCATGCTATTTTTACCGGTAAAAAGTCGGGGATGAAATAGAATATGTAACATGTATGTTTCAAAGGGATTGATCAGCTGATTTTTTCTAAATGGCAGGATACCACAGGACAGGAACCATTTAAAAACTTTCTAGCTTAGGTTCGCAGTTATACAACCTAAGTAACCAATGAAATTTTTTCCAATAGCCTGCACCATTCTTCTATTTAACGGCGTGAGCTTTGCCCAGGCCCAGCACACCGGGAATGATGTTACCACGCCGTTACACCTGTTAAAACCGGATTATCCTGTACGATATGGTGAAACGAAAATCCAGGACATCAAAGTGGTGTTGGATAGAATTTATCATTATTTAGATGCTGCGACACCAGCGGAACTCGTTAACAAACAGTCTGGAGAGGTGATCCGCGATCTTAAAAAAGCAGATCAAAATTATGTTTTTAAACAAGGCGATTTCAGGCTCATCAGTTATGAGTGGGGTGTTACTTATTCAGGGATGCTTCTATCGGGGGAGATTACTGGCGACCGGAAATTCACTGACTACTCGGCCAAACGAATAGACCTCATTGCTCAGGTAGCATCTGCTTACCGACAAGTGTATAACGAAGCTCCCAAAGCGGAAACACCGGTAAGATCGGTTCTTGAGCCACGTGCGCTTGATGATGCAGGATCGATGTGCGCAGCGATGATTAAGGCTTCGCTGTCGGGCTCTCTAAAGTCTGATATACGGCCTGTCGTTGATAATTATATCAACTATATAGTAACCAAGGAGTTCCGCCTGGCCGATGGAACGCTCGCGAGAAACCGTCCCCAACCGAATACCCTTTGGTTGGATGATCTGTACATGAGTTTGCCCGCATTGGTGCAGATGGGGAAATTAACCGGTGAACGCAAATACTATGACGAAGCGATAAATCAGTTCAGGTTATTTTCCGGACGGATGTTCAATAAAGAAAAAGGACTGTATATGCACGGGTGGGTGCAGGACATGGATCCTCATCCCCAGTTTCATTGGGCCCGGGCAAATGGTTGGGCATTGCTTACCAAGATCGAAATGCTCGATGCTCTACCTGCAGACCATCCGAGTCGGCAGGAGGTATTATCTCAATTTAGGTCGCATATAAAAGCGCTGGCATCACTGCAGCACGGAACAGGATTCTGGCACCAGCTGTTGGACAGAAATGACTCCTACCTCGAAACTTCTGCCACTGCCATATATGCATATTGCATTGCCCACGCGGTAAACAAGGGATGGCTTGATGCAAAAGCATACGCCCCAATGGCTTTGTTGGCGTGGAATGCGGTCAGTTCAAAGGTGAATGAAAAAGGACAGGTTGAAGGTACCTGCGTGGGCACAGGCATGGGATTCGATCCCGCGTTTTACTACTACCGTCCCGTTAACAACTATGCAGCTCACGGCTATGGTCCAGCTCTGCTTGCAGGAGCAGAAATGATTCGATTGCTTCAGAATCATCCTTATGAAATTAACGACAGTTCCATTCAATTTCTACGATAGCTGCATGCAGTTCTGGATGAATGGCTCCGAGGTGAAGAAGGCAGAACCGAACGAGAGGTCATCATGCTAAAAAAGACTTTCCCAATGAAATTATCTTTCAAAAAGATGTATATGTATAATAAGCTTCTGATCGCGCTGCTGATCGTTGCTTCCCCAGCTTTCGCTCAGCAAAATAGTGATCCTGCAGGAAAACGCTCCTGGAAATATGAGCTGAGAGCCGGAAAAGCAAAACCCGGTTTCCTGGCCGTAAAGCCGGAGGATGTCTATTCACCCGGAAGTGGTTACGGATTCGACTTTAATTCAAAACCTCAAGCAGACAAACCTTTCTATTTTTCTGTGCAAGTGCCTGAAGGGAACTACCGGGTTACCGTCACGCTCGGAGATAAAAAAGCGCATTCGAACACAACAATAAAGGCAGAATCCAGACGGCTGATGCTGGAAGGTGTGAAGACTAGCCCGGGGCAAATGTTGCGAAAGAGCTTTATCGTCAACATAAAATACAGAAAGATAAATAAAGGTCAGGAGGTTAGTCTCAAGCCCAGGGAGCTGACAAAGCTGGACTGGGATGACAAATTAACCCTTGAGTTTAGCGCGCAGACAGCTCTTCAAACCATCGAAATAGAGAGGGTCGACAATCAGATTACCGTTTTCCTGGCTGGAAACTCAACCGTTGTAAATCAGGAAGAGGAGCCATGGGCATCCTGGGGTCAAATGATTCCCCGGTTTTTCAAGCCTGGCGTTGCTATCGCTAATCATGCAGAATCCGGACTTTCTCTTGGTAGCTTCATCAGCAGCAGGCGACTGGAAAAGATATTGAGCGTTATTAAACCAGGAGATTATGTCTTCGTGGAGTTTGGCCATAATGATGAAAAGGAAAAAGGACCCAATGCCGGTCCATATAAATCTTATACCGAAAGACTGAAGCTTTTTGCCCGAGAGGTGAAGGCAAAGAGGGCTCAGTTGGTTATACTTACACCTACAGCGCGCAGGTCCTTTGATCCGTCAGGCTTGATGGTTAATTCGCATGGCGACTATCCTGATGCAGCAAGGAGGGTAGCTTCTGAAGAGGGCCTGCCACTTATCGATCTAACCTCGCTAACTACCAAAATGTATGAAGCACTTGGTTCCGAGGGGTCGAAAAACGCCTTTGTCATCTATCCGGAACAGAACCTGAATGACAATACGCATTTCAATCCATACGGAGCCTACCAGATTGCAAAGATTGTAGCTCAAAGCATCAGGGACAACAAACTGAGTCTCGCGAACTATCTCGTAGATATGCCTGCGTTCAACAGTGCTGAACCGGATCCCTTTTCATCTTTCTCCTGGCCGCCAAGCCCTAAAGTCAGTGTTATTAAGCCTGACGGCAATTAATAATTTACGCCCTTAACTGTACCGTATGTTGAATATAAAAAGAGAAATAGTTCTCGCACTCAGTTTATCTGCGTTTTGCCTGATGTCAATGGCTCAGGAAAAGCGGCGTCCTAACGTCATCATTATTCTTGCAGACGATATGGGATACTCAGATATCGGGTCTTTTGGGTCGGAAATCAATACCCCGAACCTCGACGAGATGGCCAGCCAGGGTCTTAAGATGACGCAGTTTTACAATGCCTCTCGATGCTGTCCCACCCGCGCATCTCTGCTCACCGGATTATATCAGCATCAGGCCGGTGTAGGTGATATGATGAATACGCGTCCGCAGCCAGCTTATCAGGGTTACCTGAATGATAACTGTGTCACCATTGCTGAAGCTATGAAGATAACCGGATACCACACCTTTATGGCTGGTAAATGGCACGTAGGTCAGGCTCCCGATAACTGGCCTTTGAAAAGAGGGTTCGATCGATATTTTGGCCTGATTGATGGTGCGGGGAGTTATTTTGGCCTTGCCCCTTATCGCCCTAATCAAACTATAACCATTGCGCTTGATGATAAACCAGTACAGCCGGGGGATGGATATTACTCCACAGATGCCTATACAGATTATGCCCTTCGCTTCATAGAAGAAAAACGTTCAACAAAGAAACCTTTCTTTCTCTACCTGGCCTATCAAGCGCCACATTGGCCACTTCACGCATTACCTGAAGACATTGCCAAATACAAAGGCAAATACCTGAAAGGCTGGGATCAGCTTCGTAAAGAGCGCTTCCTGCGGATGAAAAAGCAAGGTATTCTGAATGAAAACGCGGAGCTCTCAGCCAGAGATGAACGTGTTCCCGCATGGGAAACGCTGTCAAAAGCCGAGCAGGAAAACTGGGACCAGAGTATGGCGGTCTATGCGGCGATGATCGATCGTATGGATCGGAATATCGGTCGGCTAAGGACAAGGTTAAAGGAAATAGGCGAGGATGATAATACAGTCATCATGTTCCTCTCAGATAATGGTGCGAGCAACGAAAGTATCCGGGGCAATGGGTTTTTACCCTCCATTATAGAGGCAAGCAAGAGACCTGCAGGTCCTGCCGATTCATTTACAGCCTACGGGTTTCATGGAGCGAACTTAAGCAACACGCCATTTCGCCTTTTTAAACACTGGGAGTATGAAGGAGGAACAGCAACACCGTTTCTGGCTTTTGGCCCTTCTATCGTTAAGCCGGGAACAGTCAGTGAACAGCCGGGGCATATTATAGATCTGATGTCAACCTGCCTGGATCTTGCCGGCGGCAGTTACCCGGAGAGTTTCAAAGGGAAGTCGGTAAAGCCAACTTCAGGTCTGAGCCTTGTTCCCCTGATGAAGGGCGAGCGCTGGGCTGGCCATGATGCGCTGTTCTTTGAACATGAAGGCAACCGGGCAGTACGCAGGGGAAAATGGAAGCTGGTTTCCAACTTCCCGGATAATAGATGGCATTTGTACGATATGGAAGCAGATCGCTCTGAACTTCACGATCTGAGTGGCAGGAATCCGGACAAGGTAAAAGAGCTGAGTGAACTTTACGAGAAATGGGCAGCAAGATCGGAAGTGATACCGTTTGAGCAACTCACGCAACGTGCCACAGATAAGTTTTGATCACTCTTGCCGAACTAAATAAGAATTGCACACAAACTATACGATAATTATAAACACAATGAGTTTTAGAAAGAACTTTCTGACAGTATGTTTAGCCGCTTCGCTCTCACTTCCGGGTTGGGCGCAAAAAGCAGAGACGAAGGAGATCCGTTATATTTCAGGTACAGATAACAAGAACACGGTTACGTGGGACTTCTGGTGTACAGGCGGTCGGAAAAGCGGTGTATGGTCTAAAATAGAGGTTCCTTCTCATTGGGAACAGCAGGGATTCGGATCATATAACTATGGACGGGATTACGTTACCTACGGAAAGAACTTCCGGTTTGCCGATGAAAAGGGGATTTACAAACACCAGTTTACCGTTCCGTCGGACTGGAAGGCAAAGGATGTATTCATCGTTTTCGAAGGCTCTATGACCGATACCGAAGTGAAAATTAATGGAAAGCTGGCGGGACCTGTTCATCAGGGATCTTTCTACAGATTCAAATATAATATCGCCGATAAACTTCATTTCGATAAACCCAATCAGATAGAGGTGATGGTGAGTAAAATGTCTGCAGACAATTCGGTCAATAACGCAGAACGTCTTGCAGACTACTGGATCTTTGGGGGGATTTTTCGTCCCGTTTATCTCGAGGCACTTCCAAAAGAGCATATAGATTACACGGCTATCGACGCAAAGGCAGATGGCGCTTTCGCAATGAACGTGTTCCTGCGGAATGTGGAGGCTGGACGTGATATCCGGGTTGAAATTAAAGATGTGAAAGGGCGGGTAGTCGGTACAGCAAGCGCCAAAACTCAGGGGAGAGACTCCGTTGTGCTTCTCAGAACTAAGGTTAGCAAGCCCCTTCAGTGGACAGCCGAAACACCCAATCTCTACAGGGCAGATGTGAGTATCCGTAATGCGGACAAGCTCAGTTACCAAACCTCAGAAAAGTTCGGTTTCAGAACCATAGAGGTTCGCAAAGGCGACGGTATCTATGTAAATGGTACCAAGATCAAAATGAAAGGCGTTAATCGCCATGTCTGGTGGCCGGAAACCGGCAGATCGGTCAACAATGAAATAGATCTCAACGATGTGAAGCTCATCAAGGAGATGAACATGAATGCCGTTCGTTGCTCTCATTATCCTCCGGACAAGGCCTTTTTGCAATACTGTGATTCACTGGGCTTATATGTCCTTGATGAACTTGCAGGTTGGCAGAAAGCCTATAGCACAAAGGCGGGTTTACCTCTTGTAAAGGAGATGGTTATACGGGATGTTAATCACCCTTCCATCATTATCTGGAGCAATGGAAATGAAGGCGGACATAACTTCGACCTGGATAAAGAGTACGGTAAGTACGATCTTTCTAACAGGCCTGTTATCCATGCTCACCACAAACCGGGTAACGCATTCGGTGGTATTGACTGCAACCATTATGAGGACTTCTATAGCACACAAAAAATACTTGCCGATACCAATATCTATATGCCTACCGAGTTCCTGCACGCTCAGGATGACGGAGGAGGGGCAGTTGCCCTGAACGAATTCTGGGATCTGCACTGGAATTCGAAAAAAGGTGCAGGAGGCTTTATTTGGGATCTCGCCGACGAAGGTGTTGTGCGGACGGATCAGAACGGCATTATTGACGTAAACGGGGTTAATGCACCGGATGGTCTCGTTGGACCTCACAGAGAGAAAGAGGGAAGCTTCAATGCAATCAGAGAAATATATTCACCTGTTAAGATTACGTTGAAAAACCTTCCTGAAAACTTTAAAGGTGATATCCCGGTTGAAAACCGTTTCCACTATACCAATTTAAATCAGTGTACCTTCAAATGGGAGTTGGTGAACTTCAAAGCCCGCGAAGACGAAACAAGTGGCTATGCCGTGAAAAAGGAGGGTAACTTAAGTGCCCCGTCTATTGCTCCGGTTGCAAAGGGCACTTTGAAGCTGAAGTTGCCAGGCGATTGGAAGAGCTATGATGCACTTACATTAGCGGCGTTTGATCCGTCAGGAAACGAACTCTATAAATGGGTGTGGAAGGTCAAGACAAATACCCAGCTGCTTAAAAATATGGTTGTGACATCCGGTGCAGATGCAGTTTCAATATCCGAGTCTGACACCTTAATCACTATGAAAGCAAGTGGTATCTCCGTCTCTATTAACAAGAAGAATGGCAGACTTGCCGATCTTGCGAATGATTTCAGTGCAAAACTATCCTTTACTAACGGTCCGGTATTAGTTACTGGTAACGCGACCTTCTCCGCAATAAGACATTTCAAAGAAGAGGATGGACATGTTGTGGAAGCAAGCTATACAGGCGACATGAAATATGTACGCTGGAAAATGCATAGCAGCGGCTGGCTGGAGATGACATATGAATACGCCTTGAACGGGACCTATCCGTTTGCGGGTGTTACGTTTAACTATCCAGAGAACTTTGTCTTAGGAGCTAAATGGCTGGGACGTGGTCCTTACCGGGTCTGGAAGAACAGGATGCAGGGTGTAACTCACAACGTGTGGCAGAATAGATACAACAACACTCATACCGGCAGTGCTCCGTGGATCTATCCAGAGTTCAAGGGATACTACGATGATATTACCTGGATGGAACTCAACACCGTGCAGGGTAAGTTCACCGTCGCAAGTGCTGATGAGAACTTATTCGTACGCTTATTCGACTTTTATGCGGTGTCAGGTGCGAAGCCGTCTCCCGAGTTGCCGTCGGGTGATATCTCCTTCCTCGACAGGATTCCACCTGTCGGAAGCAAGCTGGCGCTGAACATTAACTATAACACCTCTGCGCTCGGCCCGCAGAGCGAGCCAAACAAGATCGCAGGAAGCACAAAGAGAACATTGTATTTCTACTTTGGCCTGCCGAAACCGCTGACTGAAAACAAGCAGTTTGTAATGCCAAAAGAGAACATTCTGACGGATTAATCAAGCCGCTGTAGAACAAGCTGGCAGAATCCATACTGAAGATTCTGCCAGTTGTTTTGATCTCCGGGCTTGCCGCCAACCGATGCAATACTGCCCATGCAATCAGCGTGACGTACTAACCAAAAGACTAATAATTATCATTAAAACCTAGATATGAAACCTAAGTCATTAGTCCTGACTGTAATGCTGGTCATGTGTTCCCTTTTTTCCCATGCCCAGCGTACGATGGAAAACCTCGGTCGCGGCGTAATAGCGGTGAATAAAGGTGGCGGCGTAGTATATGTGGGCTGGCGTTTACTTGGAACGGATCCTGAAGATATCGCCTTCAACCTGTATAGAACAATCGCGGGCGGTATACCCGTCAAATTAAACACGCAACCGCTTAGGCAGACCACCGACTTCGAAGATAAAAAAGCCGATATCAGCAGATCAAGCGCCTATTTCGTCCGAACAGTCATCAAAGGAAAAGAAGCCGAAGCAAGCACTTCTTATACACTATCCGCTCATGCACCCGCTCTGCCGTATTTATCCATTCCGCTACAAACTCCCGAAAAATATACGCCAAATGATGCCTCGGTAGGCGATCTCGACGGTGATGGAGAATATGAGATCATTGTGCATCAGGTAGGAGTAGGCAGAGATAACTCTCATGCAGGCTTTACCACTGCTCCGATCTTAGAGGCCTACAAAATGGACGGTACTTTCCTGTGGAGGATTAATCTCGGCAGAAATATCAGGGAGGGAGCGCATTATACGCAGTTCGTTGTGTATGATCTGGATGGAGATGGCAAGGCGGAGATCGCTTGCAAGACAGCCGACGGCACTATTGACGGACAGGGAAAATGTATCGGCGATTCAACAAAGGACTGGCGCGATAGCAGAGGCTATATTTTAAAAGGGCCGGAGTTCCTTACCGTGTTTGATGGTCTTTCCGGAGCTGAGATAAGTACAGTAAAATATATACCTGGCCGCCATCCCGAAAAAACAGATCCTGAACCCGAAGAATTGAAGGAGATCTGGGGAGATGGAAGAGGAAATAGAATGGATCGTTTTCTTGCAGGAGTGGCCTACCTGGATGGCAAGAATGCCAGTTTAGTCATGTGCAGAGGGTATTATACCCGATCGGTAATTGCTACCTGGGATTTCAAAGACAAGAAGCTGCAAAGCCGTTGGGTTTTTGATAGTGACGCCACTCCGGAAAATCGGAAGTTCCGCGGCCAAGGCAACCACAACCTGACCATAACTGACGTAGATGCTGACGGCAAGGATGAGATTGTATACGGCGCTATGACTTTGGATGATAACGGGCAGGGCCTCTACAGCACGGGACTAGGGCATGGTGATGCCCTGCATGTCTCCGATCTGGATCCTTCAAGACCAGGTTTGGAAGTATTTGATATCCAGGAAAGATTTGACGACGCTGGTGCGAGCTTCAGAGATGCACGAACAGGTGAGGTTATCTGGAAGAAGGCATCAATAAAGGCAGGTGATGATGGCGAAGGCCCGGGACGGGGCTTATCTCTCGACGTTGATCCCCGCTATGAGGGTTTTGAATCCTGGGTGCTAGGCGCAGGAATTACAGGCATGTTCGACGTAAAAGGAAATAAAATTTCCGAGACCAATCCATCCGTAAACTTCGGAGTCTTTTGGGATGACGATATGCTCAGCGAGCTTCTTAATAGCACTACAATCAGTAAATGGGATTACCTTGCCGGTAAGTCAAATGTTTTATTTGATGCTGCCAGGTATGACTGTGTGAGCAACAACGGCACGAAATCAACACCTGCCCTGAGTGCCGACTTACTCGGTGACTGGCGTGAAGAAGTTATATATAGAACGCGTGATGGGAAAGAGCTGCGAATCTTTACTACGACCATTCCCGCAAAAAACAGACTATATACCTTTATGCATGATCCGCAATATCGCCAAAGCATAGCCTGGCAGAATGTGGCCTACAACCAGCCGCCTCACACAAGCTTCTACATCGGTCCTAACATGAAGACCCCTCCACGGCCTCACATAAGCGTTCCTAAGCTTCATACAAGAAAAAAATAGCAACACTCATCCTTAAGCAATCAATAATCGATGAAGAAATTTAGTCGCCGCAAATTATATCCGCATCAATGGTTTATTCTCATTGTTCTAGCCCTGACCGTTGCAGGTTTTACGCTACCGCAACATCCAACACTCTATATTATCGGTGATTCTACTGTCCGTAATAGCAACCCCTCTTTCATGGGTTGGGGGACAGCTATTCAGGACTTGCTTGATACCAACCGGATCAGCGTTCGCAATCACGCCATGGCTGGCAGGAGTACCCGGACTTTTCTAAAAGAGGGACGATGGGACACTGTTTACTCGAGGCTTAAGCCCGGCGACTACCTCATGATGCAATTTGGGCATAATGAAGGCAGTGTGCCCGATACAACCAAAGGTGGATACCGGGGCGTATTGAGAGGTATTGGAGAAGAAACAAAGGACCTCGTCTGGCCGGACGGGACGCCCGAAACAGTTCATACCTATGGCTGGTATATTCGCCATTTTATCAGGGAAGCAAAATCCAAAGGAGCTATTCCTGTTGTTTTGTCTATGATCCCCCGAAATAGCTGGAAGGATGGAAAGGTCGTAAGAGCAGACAAAGACTTCGGACTCTGGGCCAAACAGGTCGCAGAACAGGAGGGTGCATATTTTATTGATCTTAACGGGATCACAGCTGCACGATACGATAAGATGGGACCTGCTCAGGTGAAGGGGCTTTTTCCTACCGATCATACCCATACCAACCCTGAAGGTGCACGAATAAACGCGGAATCCGTATTGAAGGGACTCAAGAAGCAAAAGCGAATAGGACTCTACAAGTTCCGGAAATAAAAGGCTAATCAATAAAAAAATACAACCATGAAAATACTCCCATGCAGGCTATCTGCCATTGTCGCCATTCTGATTTTAACAGGATGTGCAATTACAGCTGAAGCTCAAAAGCTACCCAATAAAAAACGCGTTCTAAAAGTGATGCGTGCGACGAACGACTATTTCATGAAGAAGTGGCCGGACCCGGGTAAGGAGATCATGACCAACAGGGTACGCCCCAGTAATATCTGGACGAGGGGAGTGTACTATGAAGGCCTCATGGATCTTTACCGCATCGATAAAAAGAAAGCCTACTATGATTACGCCGTGGAATGGGGAGAAAAACATAAATGGGGCCTGCGAAATGGAACGACTACCAGAAACGCTGATGACCAGGCCTGTGGTCAGACCTATATTGACCTCTACCTGATTGATCCCCGCCCGGAGCGCCTTGCTGATATCAAAGCGACCATAGACAATATGGTCAATAGCCCAAAATCAGACGACTGGCACTGGATTGATGCGCTGCAAATGGCCATGCCCGTTTTTACCAGGCTGGGGATATTGCATAATGATACCCGGTATTTTGATAAGATGTATGATCTCTACAGCTTCGCAAAGTATCAACACGGTGGCAAAGGACTTTATAATCCGGCAGACAAGCTCTGGTGGAGAGATAAAGATTTCGTGCCTCCATATACCGAGCCTAACGGCGAAGATTGCTATTGGTCCAGAGGAAACGGCTGGGTAGTAGCAGCATTGGTGAGGACTCTTGATCTGCTTCCGCAGTCGGATCCCCACTATAGTGAATATCTGCAGGATTATAAGGATCTGGTGCAGGCTCTTCTCCCTGTTCAGCGTGCCGACGGCTTCTGGAACGTCAGCCTTCATGATCCCGGCCATTTCGGAGGCAAAGAGACCTCAGGAACCGCCTTGTTTGCGTATGGTATGGCATGGGGGATCAACAAAGGGATTCTCAGTCGTGAGCAGTACCTGCCGGTTGTTATCAGAGCATGGAATGCCATGAGCAGTGAGGCGGTCCATAAAAACGGCTTCCTCGGGTATGTACAGGGAACCGGTAAGGAGCCCAAGGATGGTCAGCCTGTAAGCTATACCTCTATGCCTGATTTTGAAGATTATGGTCTGGGTTGCTTTCTTTTAGCCGGAACAGAAGTTTACAAGCTCAAAAAATAGACATCATGATGTTCTTCAACAGAAAAGTCTTTCTTGCCTGTCTTTGTTGTTTATTTCTGCTTGCAGATGCTGTCTACGCTCAGCGGAGCAAATATAATTTTAATGCTGGCTGGAAGTATATGGTCGGTGATCCAACGGAGGCAAAGAACTCGGATTTTGACGATTCTCCCTGGAAATCTGTTACACTGCCGCGTGCTTTTAATGAAGATGACGCCTTTAAGGTGGCCATAGATCAGCATACAACAGGTATAGTCTGGTACAGGAAACGGTTCAAGTTACCGGCGGGACAGGCAAATCGTAAGGTCTTCTTAGAGTTTGAAGGCATTCGTCAGGCCGGCGATTTCTACCTGAATGGCGAGTATATCGGTAAACATGAAAACGGAGCAATGGCCTTTGGGTTCGATATAACAGATCAGGTGAAATATGACGGAAAGGAGAACGTCCTCGCTGTGCGGATCGATAATTCCTGGGATTATAAGGAAGTGGCTACCAACACGAAATTCCAATGGATCGATAAGAACTTCAATGCGAACTACGGAGGAATTCCGAAAAATGTCTACTTGCATATCGCCGACAAGCTTTACCAAACGCTTCCGCTGTATTCGAATCTGAAAACACAGGGCGTATATATATATGCTCAGGACTACGACATTCCCGGCAAATCGGCTACTATAACCGCTCAGTCTGAGATCAGGAACGATCACCCGGAGACGCGGAATTTTACCTACGAAGTGGAAGTTATGGATCTGAAAGGGAAATCTCTGAAGGTATTCCATGGAGATGATGTTCAAATAGCTGCGGGTGAAACAAAGGTCGTACATGCTTCAGCCAGGCTGTCGAAGCTTGAGTTCTGGAGCTGGGGATACGGCTATCTGTACACCGTCGTAACCCGGCTGAAGTCTTCGGGGAAGGTCATTGATGCAGTCGCAACCCGCACAGGTTTTCGCAAAACAGACTTCTCCGGAGGAATGGTCCGCCTGAACGATCGTGTGCTGCAGATGAAAGGATATGCCCAGCGTACCAGTAACGAGTGGCCTGCCGTGGGGATGTCTGTCCCTGCATGGATGTCCGACTTCAGCAACCGGATGATGGTCGAAAACAATGCGAATCTTGTCCGCTGGATGCATATCACTCCCTGGAAGCAGGATATCGAGTCATGTGACAGATTAGGTCTCGTCCAGGCTATGCAGGCGGGCGACGCTGAGAAGGATGTAGAAGGGACCCGATGGGTGCAGCGAACGGCCCTCATGCGCGATGCTATCATTTACAACCGGAATAATCCAAGTATTCTGTTCTATGAGTCAGGTAATGAGTCGATCAGCGAGGCGCATATGCAGGAGATGAAAGAAATCCGCGACCGCTATGATCCCCATGGCGGAAGAGCGGTCGGATCCAGAGAAATGCTCGACAGCAAAGTCGCGGAGTACGGTGGTGAAATGCTCTATATCAATAAAAGTGCCCACATACCGATGTGGGCAATGGAATACTCCAGAGATGAGGGACTTCGAAAATATTGGGACGAATATTCACCTCCTTTCCATAAGGACGGAGACGGGCCCTTGTATAAAGGGCAGGATGCGAGTATCTATAACCGCAATCAGGACTCCCACGCTATAGAAAATGTGCGACGTTGGTTTGATTACTGGACAGAGCGCCCGGGAACAGGAGAACGCTCCAGCGCGGGAGGGGTAAATATTATTTTCTCAGATTCTAACACGCACTTCCGCGGAGCTGAGAACTACCGGAGAAGCGGTGAGGTAGACCCCATGAGACTGCCCAAAGATGGCTACTATGCTCATCAGGTGATGTGGGACGGCTGGGTCGACATAGAGAAACCCCGCATACACATCATCGGCCACTGGAACTACGAACCGGGAACCAGAAAGAACATTCATGTGATCTCAAGTGCTGAAAAGGTTGAACTGTTCTTGAACGGTCAGTCTCTTGGCCAGGGTAAACAAAGCAGCCGCTTCCTGTACACATTTGATCAGATCGTTTGGACGCCGGGTAAATTAACTGCAGTAGGGTATGATCAGGCAGGGAAGGAGCTTTGCAGACAGGATATCTCCACAGCCGGAAAACCTCAGTCTATTCGTCTGACGCTGCACCAGGGGCCGGGCGGCCTCAAAGCAGATGGTGCTGACCTCGTACTGGTAGATGTGGAAGTTGTAGATGCAGAAGGCAATCGCTGTCCTACTGCACTCAATATGATCAATTTCGAACTGAACGGTCCCGCCGAATGGCGCGGAGGAATAGCGCAGGGACCAGACAACTACATCCTGTCTAAGAGCCTGCCGGTAGAAGGTGGAATAAACAGAGTGATCATCCGTTCTTCAACAAAGCCCGGTAAGATCAAGTTAAAAGCGAGAGCTGAAGGACTGCAAACGTCAGATATTACGCTTAGCTCTGCTGAGGTCAAAAATGCCGGTGGCCTGTCCAGGGAGCTACCGGGATCAGAGCTTCCGGTCTACCTCGGAAGAGGAGCAACACCTTCGTACCCGTCTTACGTCACCTCCAGAAAGGCCCTTCATGTCGTGAAGGCAGAAGCTGGATCGAATCAGGATAAAGCGAAAATGAGCTATGACGATAACGAATTGTCTGATTGGTTTAACGACGGAAACCTGGCTACCGCATGGATCAACTACATCCTCGATCGTTCCGCTCCAATAAGTGAAGTGACATTGAAGATGAACAACTTCCGTACGAGAAGCTATCCATTGCGCATTACTGTGGACGGTAAAGAGGTTTACAGAGATTCCACGCAAAGAAGCCTGGGATATTGTACTGTCAGGTTCCAGCCAACAGTCGGCAAAAGCCTTAAGATCGAACTTCTCGATTCGAAAGCTGAAGCGAAGGACATGTTCGGAATAGTAGAATTGACGGGCAAGAAGCTCGATGACGGGGTAGCCCGCGATGATAAAAATTCCAGAGGGCGCATCAGTATCCTTGAAGTGGAAATCTATGAACGACTAACCGAGAACTCTGGCTTATTAAAGCCGGCAACTATATAAACCAAACAACCAATTATGCAAAGTGTCGCATTTAAAATGAAACTAAAGCCCGGATGTAAAGAAGAATATCAGAAGCGTCACGAGGCGATATGGCCTGAGCTGAAGGATCTGCTGCAAAGCAGCGGGATATACGACTATTCCATATTTCTCGACGAAGAAACCAATATTCTCTTTGCCATTCAAAAGCAGCGCGGCGAACAGTCTTCTCAGGACCTGGGAGCTACAGAAGTCGTTCAACGCTGGTGGTCCTATATGGCCGATATTATGGATACAAATCCGGATAACTCGCCCGTCAGTATACCACTAATGCAGGTCTTTCATATGGATTAACGGGCAAGCTCAATATAGAAGTTCGTGGTATCAACCTCTATATTCTGCAAAGTCAGTCCTTTGATCTTTACCGGACCGTAAGCCCCGGAGCTGAGTGTCACGAACTGATACTCAGCTCCCTTTTTTCGTATTCTTACAGGCATGGAAAAGTCTTTAACATCTGTTTTCCACCTGCCCCATATTTCACTCCCCTTTTT
This sequence comes from Arcticibacter sp., assembly GCF_053551015.1. Lineage (NCBI taxonomy): Bacteria > Pseudomonadati > Bacteroidota > Sphingobacteriia > Sphingobacteriales > Sphingobacteriaceae > Arcticibacter > Arcticibacter sp. The sequence goes on from NZ_JBMQOB010000006.1 coordinate 55,243, forward strand.
GATCATCTCAAGCTTTGGGAGACTCGTGAACTGCAGGTACTGCTCAAATATAGGAGCCAGTTCCATTCCGGCATGCTTGCTAATGTAATCTATGATCTGCTGCGAGGTCACCGTCTGATGGTAGAACTCTTTGTTCAGACCCCGTAGAATCATTCTCCACTTGCTGTCGTTGTTGATGATAGCCCTGATCATGTGAAGCATATTGGCCCCCTTCGAGTACATGTCCCCTGACCCTTCTTTGTTAACGTGATAGTGGCCGATGATTGGCACGTCATTTAAGATCTGCCGTCTTGTTCCCACAATATACTCCGCTCCGGCTTTTTTCCCGAACATGCTCTCCACAAAAAGGCCTTCCGAATAGCTGGTAAAGCTCTCGTGAATCCACATATCAGCAATGTCGCAACACGTGATATTATTGCCGAACCATTCATGCCCTGATTCATGAATGATGATGAAATCCCACTTCTTTCCCCATCCCGTGTCAGACAGGTCGCGCCCCAGATAGCCATTTTGGTAACCATTCCCGTAAGCAACCGCACTTTGGTGTTCCATCCCGAGATACGGCGTCTCGATGAGCTTGAAGCCATCTTCATAAAAAGGATAGGGGCCGAACCAGTACTCCATGCTTTTCAGCATGGGTTTTACATTATTGGCGAAGTGAGTCTTCGCCTTTTCGACATTAGAGGGCAATACCCAGTAGTCCAGGCTCAAAGTGCCTTTTTCTCCCTCATACGAATCGCTCAGATGGACGTAGTCCCCAATGTTCAACGCGATATTGTAAGTGTTTATAGGGCTCTTTACAATCCAATCATAGCGGCTGTATCCGTCCGCCTGCTCTGTTACGCCCCTTAATCGTCCGTTCGATATATTCTTTAGTCCACTGGGTACTTGCACACTGATCAGCATGCTGTCTGGTTCGTCAGATAAATGGTCTTTCGTTGGCCACCAGGCACTGGCACCCATACCCTGTACAGCCGTCGAGACCCATGGTTTTCCACCCGGATCCTTCGCAAACACCATTCCCCCATCCCATGGCGCTTTATTCGCAACCGTCGGTTTACCTGAATAATAAACCGTAAACGAGTCCTTACGCCCCTCTCTGATCTTCTCAGGAAAGTCCACGAATACAGCGTTAAACTCCCTTTTAAAGGGGAGCTCCTTTCCTTGATACATGATTCTTTCCACCTTCAGATTAGCGAAAAGATCGAGCTGCAGCCTGCTGAAATCTTCTATGGCGGTAAATCTGAATTCGTTTGACCCTCTGAGGGAACGGTCCTCCAGATCCACTTTCACATCCAAATGATAATAGTTTACATCATAGCATGACCTCAACGCGGTTAATTGTCCCCTCAGCGAGTCCGCGCGACTAAATGTAACCTTTGGTACCATCAGTTGCGCCTTAACAGTACAAGGCAGGGTGAATAAAGCTAAAAGACAGAGGTAGTAAAATTTCATCGTATAAACTGGCAATGCCGCAAGTTAGAAAAATTAACGGGCGATTGTTACTTCAAAGGTCTCGAAAAGAATCGCCGGAAGATCACTGTCCCCCGGCATATGATGTGGTATCGTGTAGTACTTTCCAGTGACCTTCAAACCATCTTTCTCTCTGGCTACAGCGAGTTTTAGAAACCCATGCTGACTGAAGCAATAGTTCTGGAGGCGCACATTCCCGAACAAGGGGCTTTGGTCGGTATATGCCTGATCTTCCGGATCTGCAATGGGATGCAGCTCATCATAACCTCCCGCGCCAGCAACGATGAAGCTGACATTCTTACTCTCATACGTTTTAATAAAGCGTTGGTAATTATGTACATGCCCGCTGAATACCATATCAGGAATAACCCCTGACTCAGTAAAAGCTTCCTCCAGGAAAGTGATCATCGGGAGACTTGAACCGTGATTGATGTCCGCGGAGTATGGCGCATGGTGCAGGCATACAAAGATCGCCTTATCGGAAAGCCGGGAGGCGTGTTTGAGTTCACCAATGAACCACTCTTTCTGCTCGTCGGTTATAATGCCATACTTAGGCACATTGCTATGCAAGCCGATGATCGTCACCATCGGTGTTTCAAGTGTCCAGTACACATTTGGTTGCGTGGAGCTGAGCCTCTTGTGGTCCTGACAGAAAGAGATATCCCGCGACTCGGTATCGCAAAAGACGCTGCAAAATGCCTGCAAACTGGTGTATGGCTCTGAAGACTGGGGATTTACGTCACTATCGTGGTTGCCTGCAATCGCAAAAATAGGAGCTGGATAAGCCGAATACGCTTCGAAAAACTGATGAGGGTATTCACTTGCTTCACCAAAATTATAAACAACGTCTCCCAGGTGATACAGGAACATCGGATTCCCCTCTTCATCTGCATCAAATTGCCTGATCATCTTAGACACAACCACCTTTTGAAAATCCGTATTCCGGACCGATCCTGTATCTCCCACCATGTGCATAACCAATTGGTCTTCACTGCAGGGTTCGATCAGGGTGCGCAGATCAACGCGGTAAGGATATTTTCCTGAAGGTGTTGGCAGGCTAAGAAACTTATCGCTATCGTCATGTTGATTCAGTTTAAAAACCGGGGTGTTCCTGAGAAGTGAACCATGTTGGTGCATAAGGATGTGTTTAGATTTACAAAACTACCTTTATTAAACAGGGTTTATATCATGATATTGTTAAGTATTGAACACAAGAAATCACCTCCCATAATTTGAACAGGGGAGGGTATACCGTACATAATGAAGAAACTTGCTTTAATTTCCCTTGTCTGCCTCGTATCTGCCTTTTCCACATCCCTGGCTCAAAACTGTAATAAGGAGCTCAGTAAGAACCGAAGAGTTCGCGTGAATCCCCCTCAGCTCAAAGGTGATCTGTTGAAAGTGGTCCAGCTGGATATCCGCCGGAAAGTCTGGTTCTGGAGCGAAAAGTACAATGCTACTGCGGCCTTTATTCACCCCAGAGTCCTGATCACCGCAGGGCATAATCTCACAGACAGATTTGATCCGGTCTCCCGCATTCGGATTACTGTAGGGTTTACCAGCAACACGGTGTACCTCAAACAACAGGACGTCTATACCGAAATGAACAAGAATATTTACGTTCTTTCATCCTACAGAGATAACCCCACGTATGAAGATGATTACGGCATCATTATACTGCCTGATGATTCGCTGTATAAGCGTGCGGGTGGGCATTTTATCCTGACGCCCTACGTGCCGTCACGACCTCCCAAAGAACTTTTTCTAAGTGGTTATCCTGACCCCGTGACTGGTATAAAGTTGTGGACCGATAGAACGCAAAACTTCTTCTATACACCCAGCCTTTTGCGTTACGACTTCTTCACGGTAGAAGGATCAAGCGGATCGCCGGTTTACACAGGTGCCAACCAACTCGTTGGTATCCACTCCGGTGGTTTCGAAGAGCAGAATGTCTGCAATATCGGTACACCCATAACAGAAAAGATGAAGTCCCAGATCAGACAGTGGTGCCGTCAGCACGGAATCACTATCCAGTGATCACTCCGCTTTGTACAGATGACTGATTGCCGACTCTGGCTTTAACAAACTCCGGATCTCGCTATAAGGAAGCAATAATTCGGTCCGTCCCGATGAATAGGGTTTGATCTCATACTCGTTGTAGACATATCGAATTCCTTCGGGGGTGAAAAGATAGTTTTCGTTGAGAGCAAATGTATTATCTTCGAAGAAGTACTGCTTTAAGGGATCTGAGGTTGATATTCCCTCGTTCTTTCTGAATATCCGCTCTGCGATGGCCTTCAAAGAATCTCTTGATCCTGGCTTCAGTACATCATCCAGGAGGATCTGTTTTCTTGCCCTGCCATCCCAGTTAATAAAGCTGAGCAATGTCCCTCCATGCGCCCCTCCGGTGTAAATGTAGCTGTCTACGACAATTCCGATAAGCTGGTCATTACGTACGAGCTTGGTCTTGCTAGTCAGATTGTACACTCTGTTATTAAAATTAGGGTCCAGCTTAAAGCGGCGATAGTCAGCCATAAAACCCTCTACCATCTCATCGACGGATGAATAGGAGGTCTCTGTCGTATATATGCTTTGAATCCGTTTGCTCAGGGAGTCATTCAGCGCCGGCTGATCAGTAAATTCCGGATAGGAAATATCCAGGATCCGGCAATCTTTGCTCAAGGTGCTGTCACAGTCTTCATCATTCTGGTGCAGTACTTTCATCGTATACACAGTGGTATCGGTACTCACGCTGTCGGGCGAAAGTTGTGTCGGTTTGTTGTTCGAACAGCTGCAAAAGATGCTTAATGCGGCAACAAAAGAAAAGAATCTGAACATATTTATTTCGATAGTGGAACTAATTTGTAAACTGTACCGGGAGATTCAACAGCCATATAGATATACCCGTCCGGTCCCAACCGTACATCCCGTACTCTGCCAATATTTTTAAAGAGAATCTCTTCATGGGTAACTTTATTGTTCTTTACCTCACTCCGATTCAGGTATTGAAACCTCAGAGCTCCCGAAAGGATGTTGTTCTCCCATCCGGGATACTTCGTTCCTTTAACAAAAGCCATACCACTTGCAGCAATTGAAGGCAGCCAGTAGTGTTGAGGTTGCTCCATACCCGCTTTCGCAGAAATATTGCTGATGATCTTGCCATTATAGTTGATGCCGTAAGTGATAACCGGCCAGCCATAATTTCGTCCGGGACGGATAATATTGAGCTCATCTCCACCCCTCGGACCATGTTCGTTTGACCATAGCTCCTTCGTGTCAGGATTGAACGCGAGTCCCTGCGGATTGCGATGACCATACGAATAGATGGTTCCCTGTGCTCCGGTAGTTTTTAGGAACGGGTTATCAGCAACCGGACTGCCGTCGGTTTTAATTCTGTGAATCTTTCCGAGATCATTTCCCTTTATTTCCTGCGGATTTTGTTTCTCATTTCCGCGTTCTCCAACCGAGAAGTAGAGGTATCCCTTATCGTCGAAAGCCAGCCTTGATCCATAATGGTGACGCGTTCTCGAATAAGGCTTCGCCACAAAAATATCTTGTTGGTCAGTCAGTGCATTTCCGTTTAACCTTGCCTTCATGATCGCTGTTGTTGCCAGAATAGCACCTCCCTCGTTCTTTGGCTTTGAATACGATAGATAAATCAGTTTGTTAGATGCGAAACCAGGATCAATAACAACGTCCAGCAATCCACCCTGGCCTTGTGAGAGTACCTCGGGTACACCACTGATCTCCACTTTTGACTTATCGCTCTTTGCCCGGTACAGCTTGCCGTTTCGGTCAGTTACCAACAGTTCATTTCCAGGTAAGAAAGCGATTCCCCATGGAACATCCATTCCTGCAACAACGGTGTCCAGCCTGATCGTCATTTTTTCCGTCTTGAAAATGTTTGACTTTGGCTTTTCATCAGCCGTATAGCGGTTTACGTTCTTGATTCCTGTGAGTATATAATCGGCAAGCGCCTGGATCTCCACATCGGTGAATGCAGCATCAAAAGCAGGCATTCCTTCTTCAGGATACCCATGCTTAATGGCTTTCATGAGATCTTTTTGAGTGTTCCCGTGCTTCCACTGTCTGTCAACAAAAGCATTCATGTGCTCTCCGTGGCAGCCGCTGCAATTGGCCATGTACAGATTGGCGACTTTATTGTTCCTGATCGTACTGTCCTGCTGTGTTGTTTTGCCCGGCGCCACCCGTTTACCGGCGGTGCCTCCATTATTAAAGCTCAAACAGATCATTAGAAAAAAGACCAGAACGGTCGCGGCGCTAAAGTATTTCAACATATTGTGGAAAGTGTATGGTTTAGTTTTCGTGTTAGTGTGGCTAAAATAGTGATTTGTCCCCGATGATTCCTGACGTCAATCACGAAATAATATTTAATTATCAAGTATGACTTCTTTATAATTGCAGGAACTACAATTTGTTTTTTTTAAAAATCAAAATTCTGATAATGATAAGTATACACCCTGATCAAAATCGTCTGCCTAAAGTGATATTTGGAACAAGCGCCCTCGGCAACCTCTATGCAGCGCTTGACTATGCAGATAAGCTCGCCATCGTTGCAGAATGCATCAGGCATTCACCCAAGCCAGTCGTTTTTGATTCGGCGGGAAAGTATGGTGCCGGTCTGGCTTTGGAAGCTTTGGGGGCAAGCCTTAAAGATCTTGGTGTTTCATCAGAAGACGTTATTATCAGCAATAAGCTGGGCTGGATGCGCACTGAACTGCTTGGCTCTGAACCTACCTTTGAACCAGGTGTATGGAAAGATCTCGAATATGATGCTGTTCAGAACATTAGTTACGATGGCATAGTCGCCTGCTTCGAACAGGGCAATGACCTTCTGGGAGAGTACAGCCCTCAGATGGTCTCCGTTCATGATCCTGACGAATACCTCCTTGCAGCTAATAGTTCTGAAGATGAAGCAAAAAGGTATCAGGATATTCTGGATGCTTATCGCGCGCTGTCTGACCTGAAGGATATGGGTAAGGTTAAAGCCGTCGGGGTAGGAGCAAAAGACTGGCATGTCATTGAACGTATATCCAGGGACGTGAAGCTCGACTGGGTAATGATCGCCAACAGCATGACGTTGCACAGCCATCCGGAGGATCTTCTGTCGTTCATGAGGCAACTGGAAGAACAAGGAGTTATGATCATCAATTCGGCTGTTTTCAATGCCGGTTTCCTGATTGGCTCCGATTACTACAACTATCGTCTTACCGATAGAGATAAAGACGCTGAACTGTATAAATGGAGAGACTCTTTCTTCGCTGTTTGCGAGAAGTACAAAGTTAAGCCTGCAGAGGCTTGTGTACGTTTCGGACTTTCTGCTCCCGGCGTCAGCTCAATTGCATTGAACACGAGCAGCGCCAAACGCGTGAAACAAAACGTGGAAATGGCTAATGTCGATATCCCTCTGGCCTTCTGGAAGGAGCTGCAGGAAAAGGGCCTTATCCAAACCATTCTCGCATAAACGGTGATTTATTGTTCAGTCCTTTACAGGGCTGAACAATAAATTTCTCACACCCTGAAAAAGGAAAATAAAATTGCATTTTAGATATTGATAATCAGTCACATATCTAAAATGAAAGCTATAAAAATCATCGGTGTCATTCTTGGAATAATCTGTATCCTGGTTCTCGTAGCCGGTATATATGTCAAAACAGCTCTACCCAATCCTGGCCCTCCTCCTGAGCTGACCATCGAAAAAACACCTCAGCGTGTGGAGCGAGGCAAGTATCTTGCTAATCACGTGACGGTCTGTATGGATTGTCACTCCTCGCGCGACTGGAGGTATTATTCGGGACCAATGGCTCCGGGGAATCAAGCAGGAGGTGGGGAAAAGTTCTCGAGAGAAATGGGCTTTCCCGGTATTTTCTTCGCGCCCAATATCACTCCCTACCGTCTGAAGACCTGGTCTGATGGCGAAATCTTTCGCGCTGTTACAGGAGGCGTAAATAAGGACGGTAAAGCCTTGTTCCCCCTGATGGCTTCACACCGCTTTGGTAAGATGGATAGGGAAGATGTTTATAGTATCATTGCCTATATCCGCACGCTGGATCCTATAAAAAACGACGTTCCAGAGCGGGAGCTGGACTTTCCGGTTAATTTTATTGTCAACACCATGCCTCAGCCACCAGCCTTTAGCACAATGCCTGCCGAGAGCGATAGAGTCCGTTATGGCGCATATCTGATTAATGCAGCCGGTTGCGTAGACTGTCATAGTCAGGTAGAGAATGGAAGTGTCATTAAGGGTACAGAGTTTGGTGGTGGTATGGAGTTTAAACAGCCTGGTGGTACAGTACGGACGGCTAACATCTCACCTGATCGGGAAACGGGTATAGGCAAATGGTCTGAAGCCATGTTCCTAAGCCGCTTCGATACGTACTCGTCCGACAAGTTTGTCAAACGGGAGGTGGCACCTGATGAGTTGAATACACCTATGCCCTGGACCATGTATGCGGGCATGAAAAAATCTGATCTCCAGGCGATATACGCTTATCTGCAAAGCGTGAAACCCATCAGCAACCGCGTGGAACGAATGGAAAAGACGCAGTAAGTTTTCCTTGTATGTGCTTATATAATCACCATGGTACATGATCACTTCTTCATGACGTGGAAAGAATGCCGGCAGGCTAATCGAATTTCTGGGCTATATTTGCAGCCGAATTATGAAGATTATGTCCCGACCGAAATCCCACCATATCATACAACCATGTCTCTGCCAACTGCCTTCAACTGAACCTTTCAACTCGCTTGTTGCTGCTGAAGTATGAAGGTCGTTATAGCAGAAAAGCCTTCTGTAGCCCGCGAGCTTGCGAAAGTTTTCGGGGCCACCACGAAAAAAGAAGGTTATGTGGAGGGGAAGGGTTATTCTTTTACCTGGGCATTTGGTCATTTAATTCAACTTGCAGCACCTGAAGCCTATGGTTTCAAAGGATGGCGTGTCGAAAACCTGCCCATGTTGCCTGAACGCTTCAAACTGGCGGTCAAGCAGAACCGCGTCAATGGCGTTATGAAAGACGATCCGGGCGTGGTCAGACAGCTGAACGTTATCCGCGACTTGTTTGAAGCTGCGACAGAAATCATCGTCGCGACGGATGCCGGGAGGGAAGGGGAGCTGATTTTCCGATATATTTACTATCACCTTAAATGTAAGAAGCCGTTCCGCAGGTTATGGATCTCTTCACAAACAGATGAGGCCATCAAGCAGGGATTCCGTAATCTGAAGCCTGGAACAGAGTACGATACCTTATTCTATTCGGCACAGTGCCGCTCTGAATCTGACTGGATTGTCGGACTTAATGCCACGCAGGCACTCAGTATCGCTGCCGGTAATCATTCTGTTTTGTCGCTCGGGAGGGTACAAACGCCAACGCTCGCCATGATCTGCGCGCGCTACCTGGAGAATAAAAACTTCAAGCCACAGATCTATTATCAGGTGGCTATATGGGTGAACAAAGACGGGCAAGCTTTCAAGGCGGTATCGGTAAAGAACTTCGACAAGTTAGATGCGGCTCAGAAGGTTCTGGATGCCGTCAAAGATGCAGCGTCCGGTTTCCCGCTCGGTGCGGACGTCTTGAACGTTGATGTGAAACCGCGCAAGGAGCCGCCGCCGCTGCTGCATGACCTGAGTAGTTTGCAGCAGGAAGCTAACAAGCGTAAAGGCTTCACGGCTGATCAGACGCTCGGTCTGGCTCAAACCTTGTATGAATCCAAGCTGATTACTTATCCCAGAACGGGAAGCCGCTATATAGGCGACGATATCTTCGCCGAAATACCCGCGCTGATCAGCAACCAGACTGATCACCCTACCTTTGGGAAGCAAGCTCTCGTTTTGCAAACTGCAAAACTGAACAAACGCAGCGTAAATGCTAAAAAGGTAACGGATCACCATGCCTTGCTGCCCACCAGCAACAAGCCCAAATACCTTCCTGAAGATCAGCAGGTAATTTATGATCTCATTAGTGGCCGAATGCTCGAGGCTTTCCATCAGGAATGTATTAAGGAACTCACCAAGATCTCTCTGGAGTCCGGCTCCATGTTCGTGGCGAATGGAACCGTTATCCAATCACCGGGATGGAGAGCCGTCTTCAACCAGTCTGATTCAGACAAGGAGGACGACGAGAATCCAACCTTACCGAAAGTGGCGAAAGGAGAGTCCCTTCCCATAGATAAGAAAGAACTGCTCGAGAAGCAAACGAAACCAAAGCCTCTTTACAACGAGGCTAGTCTCCTCAAGGCGATGGAGACATCCGGCAAGGAAATTGAGGATGACGAACTGAGGCAGGCCATGAAAGACACCGGCCTGGGTACCCCGGCTACCCGTGCATCCATCATTGAAACCCTGATTAAACGGGAGTATATCGGACGTGAGAAAAAGAACCTTGTTCCTTCGGAAAAGGGTCTCGCCGTCTACCATCTGGTCAAAGATAAGCAGATCGCGCAGGCGGAACTGACCGGACTATGGGAGAAGCGGCTTGAGGAGATCAGATCCGGTGCCTCGGTGCAGGACTTCAAAAACGAGATCCGCGATTATACACGCACCATCACCCGCGAGCTGCTGGAAGTTGGTGGAGAACTAAGTGGAAAATTGTCACCCCAGGAACTTGAAGGAGCCATCATCTGTCCGCAATGCAAAAAGGGCATCATTCGCATTACCGACAAAGTAGCCGGTTGCAGCGGATATGCCAGTGGTTGCAAGCTGACCATTTGGAGAACCATGTCGGGCGTAACACTCACAGAAGAACAGATCATGATGCTGCTCGAAAAAGGAAAGACAGAGGTGATCAGAGGCTTCAAATCAAAGTCTGGGAATGTGTTTGATGCTTCTCTGATCCTGTCAGAGGGAAAAGCACATTTCGTTTTTGAACCACGAACAACAAGCAAAGTCGAATCATGATCAATATTTCTGAAATATGTATCGGTAATATCCTTCATCCGGACGGAAACGATGAGACCCTCGTCGCCACCGTCAGGGCTGTGGAGGAGAATAAGATTTCCTTTTATGAGTATGCAGCTGCCAGCCCTGCCCAGGCGGCGCCGGTTGTTCTTTCGGAAATCTGGCTGAAAGGCTATTCGTTTCTGTACGATGCGGATAATGAAGCCTGGAGTAAAGGAAGCATGCATTTACAGCCTCTTGAAGAAGGGGGATATCGCTTTTCTTTGGGTGCTCATTCCCAGATCCTGAGCTTCGTCCATCAATTGCAGAATATCTTTTTCACCCTCTTCAATGAGCATATCCAGATTGAAATAGCGGAAGATGTGGAGGCCCCTGAAGTTCAGTTGGCGGCAGATAGTATCATGGTAAACTATCTGCCGAAAGACCGCAGTGCCAGGGCCTTTTCTTTCAGTTTAACGGTTGAAGGAGCAAGCTACGAAGTGCACTACGAAAAGGATACTCAGGGCTATTGGGTATTTTATTCTCATCGCCGCATCTGAGTAACATAATCGCGCTGTTCAGGCTGCATATCTTTAATATAGTATCTTTGGCCCCTTTGACTGAGGCAAATTTCAAATATCATGCATTTAAAACCCATCTCCAGGATTGAGGGGATAAGTCCCCAGGATTTCAGAAAGCAATACTTTCTGCCTAAAACACCGGTGGTAATCAGCGATTTCATTCGCGACAGTCCCGCTATGAGCAAGTGGAGTTATCCCTATTTCAAAGAGATTGCGGGAGATCTTCCTGTCTCGGTATTTGGTAAGGAGGATGCCTTTAATGATCATGTGAGCAGTCCCCCGGTCTCTCAGATGTCCTTTGCCGAATATCTCGACCTGATCGACAGAGGTCCCACAGAAAGCCGGCTGTTCTTGTTTAATCTGCTGCAGAAACGTCCCGATTTGAAGAAAGATCTTGTTTACAATGATGTAACCGGTGGATCTATCGTGTCCTGGATGCCTTTCATGTTCTTTGGTGGAGAGGGCTCCAGCGTTCGCAATCATTTCGATATCGACATGTCGCACGTATTCCTATCGCAGTTTCATGGCGAAAAGACCGTCTGGTTGTTCCCTCTCAGCGAGTCATCACTCCTGTACAAGCTACCTTTTAATTTTCATGGTTTAGCCAACTTAAAGGAGCCCGACTATGTGAAGTACCCGGGACTGAAGCATTTAAAAGGCTTCGAGTGCACCATCAAGCCGGGCGATACGCTGTACATCCCTTCGGGATTCTGGCACTATATCCAATACAGTACCGGCGGTTACTCGGTTAGCCTGAGGGCCCTGCCGGGGAGCTTCTCCGACAAGATGGCTGGCTTCCGGAACCTGTTCCTGACCAGGCCTTTCGACAATGCCATGCGCATCCTTTTTAAAGAGAAATGGTTTGATCATAAGATCAAAGCAGCAGAAAGACGGGCCAACCGTCGGCTAAAGAAGCTGAACGCCGTTTAATATCCTGAAATGGAATCGTCGCCACGTGAATCTGCTCCTCCTGAATAGCCGGAGGGGCTTACCAGGATCGCGTCTACCCGCCCGATAGGGGATCTTTTCCTTATCGTATATCCCTTGCGATTAAGATAGTCGGTCACAGCCGGAGAAAATGCAGATTCTTCAACAGCTATCTCGTCTGGCAGCCATTGATGGTGAAACCGCTTCGAGTCTACGGCTTCCTGCATCGATTGACCGAATTCAAGCACGTTCAGAATCGTCTGAAAGACTGAGGTGATGATCGTAGATCCTCCGGGAGTGCCTACCACCATGAATAATTTGCCCTCTTTTTCTACAATCGTAGGGGTCATAGAGCTTAGCATGCGCTTTCCTGGCGCTATGGCATTTGCCTCTCCGCCTACCAGACCATACATGTTTGGCGACCCCGGCTTTACCGAAAAGTCGTCCATCTCATTGTTGAGCAGAAAGCCCGCACCCTTAACCAGCACCAGCGACCCGTAAGAGCCATTCAGAGTGGTGGTGACGGATACCGCATTCCCGTCTTTGTCGGCAATAGAAAAATGGGTGGTCTCGGAACTTTCATACCCTGCAGTTTTGCCCTCGCTGATCTCGGCGCTCGGTGTAGCTTTAGCCCAGTTGAAAGATCTCATTCTTGATTTCTGATATTCCCTGTTCAGCAGGGCTGATTGAGGCACTCTGTAAAAGTCCGGATCTCCCAGGTGAGCTGCGCGGTCAGCGTATACTCTTCGTTCTGCTTCCACGATCAACTGCACTGTGGAATCAGCCTGATGTCCCCATCGCGCAAGCGGATAAGGTTCGACTGATTGCAGCAACTGCAGCAGGGCAATACCTCCGCTGGAAGGCGGTGGCATGGTGATGATCTTATAGTCTTTGTATTGCCCGACGATCGGTTTCCTCCACACGGAGTGGTAGTTTTTCAGGTCTTCCGTTGAGATGATGCCTTTTCCGGCTTTCATTTCCCTCACGATATGTTCAGCCGTTTCGCCCGCGTAGAAACCATCGCGTCCTTTGTCCCGGATCCGCTTCATTGTAAGCGCCAGCTCTTTTTGAACAAGAAGGTCTCCCGGCTTCCAGTATTTCTGCTGGCTGACCAGCGCGGTTCCCCTCGGGTTGAACTGCTTAAACTTTTCTCTTCTGCTGTTTAACTCGCTCGCCTGCATCTCTGTCAGTGCGAAACCCTTTTGCGCCAGCCTAACTGCCGGCTCCAGTACTTCCTTCCAGCTTAGCTTGCCAAATTTTCGATGCGCCTCCACCATTCCATCCACAGTGCCCGGTACGCCCGCAGCAAGGTGTCCGTATACACTTTTGTCGGTTATAGGATCGCCTTTCTCGTCCAGGTACATGTTCCGCTGGGCCGCGGCGGGTGCCTTTTCACGGAAGTCCAGTGTGGCGATTTCCCCGGATCCCGTCCGGTACACCATGAATCCACCTCCACCGATGTTTCCCGCATTGGGATATACAACAGCCAGGGCAAACTGCACGGCTACGGCCGCATCTGCTGCATTGCCCCCTTTTTTCAGGATGTTGATCCCGACTTCAGAAGCCGCAGGATGTGCAGTAACGACCATGCCATTTTTATAAGTCCCGGTTTGTGCATGGATGATCGTGCCCGGACAAACCAGCAGGCAGAGAGAGAGAAAACGACAATATAACATAGAAGGTGATAGTGTATAGTATTTATTCATAAAGCTTTATTTATCCAAAACACAGCGGAAGCCGACATGCTGCATGGCGCTGTCCTCGCTGCTTTTCATTCTTCGTGCATTCCGGTAGCCCGAGCAATAGCCGTCGTTGCACAGGAAAGACCCTCCTCTCATCACGCGCTTTTGTGCATAAGGCTCATCAGGATCATAACTTTTAGATGGTCCCTGCGGGTTGTTGATACCCTCGGACGAGCTAACAGCCTCATAATAGTCGCGGTGATACAGATCGGCGCACCATTCCCAGACATTCCCCGCCATATCGAACAAACCGTATCCGTTGGCGGCGAAAGACTTCACGGGTGCCGTCTGATAGAAGCGGTCCCTGAGGGTATTCTGATGAGGGAATTGGCCCTGCCAGGAATTGGCTTTTACCGCACCCTCATCTACGGGTTCATTTCCCCATGGGTAAACATTGTTCTTTAGTCCCCCGCGTGCAGCCCATTCCCACTCGGCCTCCGTCGGCAGACGCTTTCCCGCCCATTTGCAATAGGCCTGTGCGTCATACCAGGAAATGTGCACAACAGGATGCTGGTCTTTCCCCTCGATGTTGCTCTCCGGACCTTCCGGATGACGCCAGTCGGCTCCGTTCTTCCATTCCCACCATTGTGCAACATCACGGAGATCTACGGGACCTGCACTTCCCCTGAAAACCAGTGATGCGGGACGTAGCAGAGATTCATCAGGTTTCGGTGTTCCCGGAGGAAGCTGCTTCTTCAGCTCCTCCCAATCGGGCTTTTGCTCTGCCGTGGTAACGTATCCTGTCGCTTTTACAAAAGCAGCGAACATGGCATTGCTAACTTCGGTTTCATCCATCCAGAAGCCGTTCAGTCTCACCTTATGCTTGGGGTATTCGTCAGCCGCAGCTTGGCCGCCATCTCCACCCATCTCAAATTCGCCGCCTTCAATCCATACCATCCCTTTATGACCGCCCTGAGGGGGGGAGGAAATATCTGAGCCCACCTGTGCTGCCATGGCAAACCGGGCTGGTACGGCCGACACACAACAGGCCGCCGAAGGCGAACTGGCCAGGGTGTCACATCTGCCGGTTGCCGCTACAGTCTGCTGAAGAGGAAGCGTGGAAAAGAAGCTGACCGACATGATCAGGAGAGAAGGAATTTTCATTTCTGTAGAAGTATATTACGCCGCATTCTTATTACGTGGCTATACCAAATATAAAACTAACTTGCAGAGATTTAATAGCCATAGATATTTGTAGTGCGATATTTAAAACAAAAAACTTCATATATTGCTTACATTGAACTAAGGTTGACAATGTATTTTTGAAATGTAGAGTTATTTATGAAACAGGCATTGAACTTAACGTTTAACGATCTAGACTATAATTTTCAGGTGATTAAATTTCCTACAGTAAGTTCGTCATGTATAGAAGTGCAGGTGTTGCTGAACCATGTAACGCGGACACTTGTTAAAAGCACAGCAACGTGGCGGCTCAAAGGAAACGATAATACAGACGACCAGGAACTCATCGAGGCGATAGGTCAGCTTATTGATCAGCGTTACCGGCTATCCTAGACTTCCGGATTACCTTGTTCGGCTTCGTGCCAGAGGCAGGAAGCCTGAAAAATGACTATGGAAACAGGAGGATTTGATTACAGGAGCGAGATCCTGCATAGTGCATGTATGCTCTGCGTGGTCTACAGGGAGCTGTTTGTCTATGGCCTTAATGCTGCCCTCTGCAGCGAGCTGAGCGACCTGCGGGAAGTCTTTGAAGATGGCGACGAGTACCCAGGCGATGTTTCCCTTCTTGAAGCTCTGGATGATCCGAATATCAGATTACTCCTCCAAATCATGTATGATGTCGAACGAACAGGTGATTCCCTCTTAAATATCAACAACTTCAATGACGAGGCACTTAAAGAGGCTCTGGCTCAGGGGATAGGGGACGAATGCACTTCAGAATTGAGCGATGAGGAAGAATTTGGCTCATATAAGTTCTGGATGAACGATGCAATGGGTTTTGCGCATTTGAGCGTCTACTACCTCATGCAGCAATGTTATCGGCTCACTCACCACCTTATTGATATTCCCGAGGAAGCCGATATACTCCTGGCATTCCCTACTGATGAATCGCTCCAGGTGATGGAGGGTCATGATCAGAATGTAGCTATGCTGGTCGGTTTATGTTTTCGCGTGAGCGATAGGGCGAATGAACTTTGCGAAAGCCTGATGAATTCAGGAAATACGGAGTGATGGAAATTCTGTAAAACAAACGAAGGAGCCAGACTCTCAAACTGGCTCCTTCAATCATCGCTCAAAAGACATGTTTTTTGTTATTTAGCAGACGTAGAGTCTGGCGCTGCAGTCGTGTCAGCCGGAGTTGTAGTTGGTGCTGCTGTGGTGTCGGTAGTATCCTGAGCAAACCCCATCTTAACTGTCTGAACCTCACGGTTACTTGCACTGATAGCAGTGATTCCTGCGAAACTTAATATAGCGGCTGAAAACAATAACTTTCTCATAATATTTTTCTTTAGGTAATTATGCATCCAGTAAGCGAATAACCGCGCCAGAAAATTAACGTATGATTATAATGTTGATTTTCAGTTGGTTGTGTTTTTGTGAAGTCTGTATGAGTCCATATTGTTGTGGAATAATCCAACAAGTTGCGGGATATGAAAACTAATAGCTCAACAAGCTGTACCTTTGATCCCGCAAGTTCTGCAAGACACGATGATCAAAAAAGCACTTAGTAACCTCCGGATATCTGCACTGAATGAGATGCAGGAAGCGGCCCTGCGCACGCCCGCAGACAAAGACCTTATACTCTTTTCCCCAACCGGTTCAGGGAAAACTTTGGGGTTCCTGCTGCCTCTTATCAAATCCCTTGATCCGGGCGCGTCTCGGGTACAGGCACTTATTCTGGTGCCATCCAGAGAGCTGGCCCTGCAAATTGAGCAGGTTTTCAAGGCTATGGGTACTTCCTTCAAGATCACCTGCAGCTATGGAGGTCATTCTACCCGTATAGAGCGGAATAGCCTGATGCATCCTCCTGCGGTACTGGTTGGTACTCCCGGCCGTGTTGCCTGGCATTTGCGGAGAGAGGGCTTTAGCACCGAATCCGTCCGCACCCTTATCCTGGACGAGTTTGACAAATCCCTGGAGTTCGGGTTTCAGGAGGATATGTCTTATATCATCGGCTGCCTGCCTGCGCTGGAGCGTAGAATGCTTACCTCTGCCACCCGGATGGATGAGATTCCATTGTTTACAGGTGTGAAGGATCCCCTGGAGCTCAACTACCTGAATAAGCAGGAAAGTCTTCCTGACCTGACCTATAAAGCGGTGCTCAGCACAGCCGAAGATAAGCTGGAAGCTCTGTTCTCCCTGATTTGCATGATCGGCAACCGGTCTACGCTGGTGTTCTGTAACCACCGGGAGGCCATTGGCCGCATCGGTGAACTGCTTGATCACATGGGAATCGTGCACGGCGAGTTTCACGGAGGCATGGAACAGGAAGACCGGGAGAGAACGCTTCTGAAATTCCGTAACGGAACTTATCGTTTATTGATCACAACAGACCTCGCGGCGCGAGGTCTGGATATTCCCGAAATTGAATTTGTTATTCATTACCAGCTTCCTCTGACCAGAGAAGCATTCATTCACCGCAACGGGCGTACCGCCCGAATGCACGCCACAGGTACCTCATTCCTGCTACTGACTAAAGAAGAAGTACCCGCTCATTTGGGAGTAGAGCCGGAGGTCATTACTCTGCCGAAGAGACCGGTGGTGCCTGAACCGACTGAATGGGATACGCTTTATATTGCGGCGGGCAAAAAAGACAAGATCAACAAGATTGATATTGTTGGGCTCCTCCTGAAAAAGGCCCAGCTTCCTAAGGAAGACCTGGGACTGATAGAAGTGCTTGACCATTCCTCTTATGCCGCTGTAAAGCGCAGTCAGATCCGCTCTGTCGTCAGTCAACTGAAAGACGAGAAGATCAAAAACCGGAAAATAAAGATCCAGATATCCAGCTAAGCGGATCCGCGCTTTAATAGCGGTGGCTGGCGCAGTCCGGCCACTACACGTCTTTAGGCGGCGTCTTCACCGGATTCACCGGTTGTTCAGACGTCTCCTTCGTCTTTGCAGGATTTTTAAAATGCGCATCCTCAGCCTCGTAGTCCAGGTCTTCAGGTTTTACGACCGCTTTCTCGTCATCTTTCCCCGGTTTGATATCTTTTCTCTCCGAATCCTGGGGCTCCAGTCTTTCTGGATTGTCGCTCTGATTATTTGTCATAGTAGTTTTACTTTATAAAACTACGTTCCTAAATAAAGGTTTCGAAAGCCCCTTATTTGATCGAAAAACCTAACTTTGATCGGGGAATATTTGCTTCCTGCAAATTAAATTATTTTGAATGAAAGTAGCTATTAACGGATTTGGGCGAATAGGGAGGACTGTTTTCCGGATATTACTGGAAAACCCGCAAATAGAAATAGCCGCCGTCAATGATCTTGCAGATGCCGCTACGCTGGCTCACCTGGTACGGTATGACAGCGTTCACCGTGGATTTAAAGGGGAGATCTATGCTGATGATTCTACCTTGGTTGTAAACGGAAAACCGATCCCGGTCTTTTCGGAGCAGTCGCCTGAAAACCTGCCCTGGGCAGCACTTCAGATTGACGTAGTCATTGAATCAACAGGCCGGTTCATCAGCCGCACAGCCGCAGAAGCACATCTGCAGGCAGGAGCCAGACAGGTCATCATCTCTGCACCACCGTCTACCAAAGACGTGCCGGTGGTCGTATTGGGAGTGAATGACCAGGAAATCGATTTCCGGTCGCCCATCCTATCCAACGCATCCTGTACCACTAATAATATAGCACCGATGATCAAGGTGCTCGAAGAGAAGTGGGGTATTGTGAACGGTTACATTACCACCGTGCATTCTATGACCGGTGATCAGAACCTGCATGATGGTCCGCACCGCGACCTAAGAAGGGCAAGAGCCGCGTCTTCGTCCATTATTCCTACCACCACAGGAGCCGCCAAGGCCATCACCAGCATCTTTCCGCGTCTGGAAGGAAAGTTAGGAGGTGCCGGGATCCGCGTGCCTGTGCTGAATGGTTCCCTGACTGATTTTACCTGTACATTGGTCCGTCAGCCCACCGTGGAAGAGATCAATGCCGTCTTCATGAAAGCCGCTCAAAACGAACTTCGGGGCATTTTGCAATATACATCAGATCCAATAGTGTCCGTCGACATTTTAAATAACCCTCATTCTTGTATCTTTGACTCACTGCTGACTTCAGTGGTGGGGGACATTACGAAAGTTGTTGGCTGGTACGATAACGAATACGGGTATTCCAGCAGGCTGACAGACATGGTTAAACGTATAGCGGGGGTAAACGGAAGATGATCAGCTTTATCACTGCGGAAGAGACGCTCAGCATGAGAAGTGAGCTTCTCCTGGATGGAAAGGTTGCGCCGGATGATTGCCGTTTTGATGAAGATGCATTGGAAGGCGCGTTCCACCTCGGATACAAATTGGATGACCGGATCGTTTGCATCTGTTCGTTTGCACCGAAGGAGTTAGATCCGTTTGGCGCCGATGGCTTCCAGCTGAGGGGAATGGCAACCGATCCTGCTTACAGAAATAAAGGTATCGGAAACCTTGTGGTCAATTTCGGGGTTTTGTATCTCAGAGGACGCAATGCCAGATATATCTGGTGTAACGCAAGGAGGGAAGCATATACGTTTTATGCGGGACTGGGTTTTGAAACAATATCGGCGGAGTTTGAAATAGAGGGGGTCGGACCCCACAAGAAAATGTATCTCAAGATTTCTTAAAACTATATTAACATAAACATGAAGACAATTGATAATCTGAATTTCTCTGGAAAGAAGGCACTGATCCGTGTTGATTTCAACGTTCCCCTGGACAAGGATTTTAATATAACTGACGATAACCGTATTCAGGGTGCTTTGCCTACAATCAAGAAGATTCTTGCAGACGGCGGTTCCGTGATCTTAATGTCTCATCTTGGCCGTCCGAAAGAAGGCCCTACAGAGAAATATTCTTTGAAGCATATTGTTAAGCATTTGTCTGATGTTCTTGGAAAAGAAGTGCAGTTTGCTGACGACTGTATCGGTGCTCAGGCTACTGAGAAAGCTGCTGGACTAAAAGACGGCGAGGTGCTTCTCCTGGAAAATCTTCGCTTCTATAAGGAAGAAGAAAAAGGAGATGTTGCATTTGCTGAAAAGCTGAGCAAGCTGGGGGATGTATATGTGAACGATGCTTTCGGAACTGCACACCGTGCCCACGCATCTACTGCTGTGATTGCACAATTCTTCCCTGATGCAAAATACTTCGGTTACCTGATGGCTGGAGAGCTGGCTAATGCAGAAAAGGTATTGAACAATCCGGAGCGTCCTTTCACAGCGATCATGGGCGGTGCTAAAGTATCTGATAAGATCCTACTTATCGAGCGCCTTCTGGAAAAAGTGGATAACCTGCTTATCGGTGGAGGTATGGCTTATACTTTTGCAAAAGCAAAAGGCGGACAGATTGGAAATTCACTTGTTGAAGCAGATAAACTGGAGCTGGCATTAAGCCTGATTGAAAAAGCAGAAGCGAAAGGTGTAAAGCTGATCCTGCCTACTGACTCAGTTGTAGCTGACAAGTTTGCCGCAGATGCAAATACCGACGTTGCTCAGAATCATGATATAAAGGATGGCTGGATGGGTCTGGACATCGGTCCTGATGCGGTTAACGTGTACAAACAGGTTGTTGCTGATTCAAAAACGATCCTTTGGAACGGTCCGATGGGCGTGTTCGAAATGGAGAAATTCGAAGCTGGTACTAAAGCTGTTGCGGAAGCAGTAGTGGAAGCAACTGAAAAAGGCGCATTCTCTCTGATCGGAGGAGGTGACTCTGCAGCTGCTGTTGCTAAATTTGGTTTCGAAGAAAAAGTAAGTTATGTATCTACAGGAGGCGGAGCCTTACTGGAATACATGGAAGGTAAAGAGTTGCCAGGCGTTAAAGCCATCAACGAATAAACACCGTATAATTTATTTTAAAGCCGGTTCATCTCATGGACCGGCTTTTTTATTGCCTTCCGCACGGCATACGAAGGAGAGGGATACCAGCAGAAGGGGATCAAGAGATAGTTTTGTGCGAGTCTGGGCGGTGCTTCCCATGATAATCTACCCACACAGAGCCGGTATTCAAAGTTCTTTTTTCAGGTCAAAGTCGGGTCAGTAACAGCTGAGTATCCGGTTAGTAGCGGGTGGCGTTCAAAGCAGATTCTACCAAGTCTCCCACGAGTTCCCATTTTGCCGGCTTTTCGATGGTGATCTGTACCAGATCTCAGCAGAAATAAGCTGTTTCTATGCCCGTTAGTTGCTATTGGGAAGTGCTCATTTCCATAGAATTCCTCTTTTTTAGCTTCGAAATGGAATAAAACTTCTTGTTGAAAACTTTTTGTGGGGTTATGTGGTAGAAAGTGGTAAAAGTATGTAATTTTAACCCACTCAAAGTTTAGCTAAATAATGTCTCACTTCTTAGGCGAATTTGAATGTAAGCTCGATGCAAAGGGCCGACTGATGATACCAGCCGGACTCAGGAAGCAAATGCCTGAGGCTGAGAAGGAAGGGCTTGTTGTAAATCGCGGATTCGAAAAGCATTTAGTTATTTATAGCAGAAAAGAATGGGACAAGATTATGGAAGATTTGAGTAAGCTGAATCAGTACGAAGAGAAGAACAGACAGTTCATCCGGTACTTTACGAGGGGTGCAACTGAGCTGACGCTGGATGCTGCAGGTAGAATTCTGCTGCCAAAATCACTGCTTGAGTACTCAGGTGCATCTTCTGATGTTGTGCTTGCTTCTCAATTCAACAAGATCGAACTCTGGGCAAAAGATGCATACGATGCTCTGCTCGATAATCAACCTGATAATTTCTCCAAGCTGGCCGAAGAGGTGATGGGTGGAGCAGGAAGGAGGGCTGATGTCTAATTATCATATCCCCGTGATGTTGCAAGAGTGTATCGAGGGTTTGAATATCGTCCCTGATGGTGTGTATGTTGATGTGACTTTTGGTGGCGGCGGGCATTCGAGGGAAATTTTGAAGAACCTGGGCGAAGGCGGCAGATTGCTGGCTTTTGATCAGGATGAAGATGCAAAAGGAAATATTCCAAATGATGATCGGTTAACCTTTATAGATCAAAACTTCCGCTTTTTGAAGAACTACTGCCGGTTGTACTCGGCAGTACAGGTGGATGGTATTCTGGCTGATCTTGGTGTTTCATCCCACCAGTTTGATCAGCCAGAGCGGGGGTTTTCTACACGGTTTGATGCCGATTTGGATATGCGGATGGATCAGTCGGCGCCCATGACGGCGAAGGAAGTGATCGCTACCTATAGTGAAGACGATCTGCACCGGATCTTTGGCATGTACGGAGAAATTCAAAATGCGAAGTCGCTGGCGCGTACCCTGGTAACTGCCAGATTGAACAAGCAGATTGAAACCATCGCCGAGTTCAAAGAGGTGATTAAGAAATTGATTCCTAAAGGGAAAGAAAATAAATATCTGGCGCAGGCTTTTCAGGCCCTGCGTATAGAAGTGAATCAGGAGCTGGAAGCCTTGCAGGAGTTTTTGATGCAGGCGGCCGATGTGCTGAAGCCGGGAGGAAGACTTGTGGTAATGTCGTATCATTCACTGGAGGATCGTCTGGTGAAGAACTTCATCGCAAAAGGCAAATTCCGTGGTGAACTGGAGAAGGATTTTTACGGGAACATCCAGCGTCCGCTGAAGGCGGTAACCCGTAAAGCGGTGGTGGCTACCGATGAAGAAATTGCCCTGAATAGTCGTGCCAGAAGCGCGAAGTTGCGGATTGCTGTTAAGTTGTAAGGTTTAAGGTTATCTGAGAGGCATATGAGTAATCGGTTCAGAAGAGAAATAGAGGAAGAGGAGTTGGAGCAGGAGGCGGAAGTTAAGCCTCAGCCTAAGAAGGCCACGCTGCCACGCAACTTTTTCACCGTGCTTTTGACTGATGGTGTGATCTCTAAAGAAGCGGCTTCGGAGATGATGCCCTTTATTATTTTCATCGCCTTCTTAGGTATGGTTTATATCGGGAACAGGCACTTTGCTGAAAAGAATATCAGGGATATCGACAAGTTGAGTAAGGAAGTCAAGGAAATGCGATGGGACTATAAAACGCTGAAGGCAGACCTGATGCTGAGGAGTACTCAGACAGAGGTTGCTAAAAAGGTGGATACGCTGGGTTTGAAAGAGCCGGTGGAGCCGCCAAAGAAGCTGATGGTTCCGGAGTTGAAAGAAAAATAGAACGATACGGGATCTGGCTTTGCAGATCTTAAAGAGAGATAAATAAGCAGTGAGTAATGAATATCAGAACTGACATTTTATTGCGCGTTTATATTGCCTTCGGACTGATTGTCCTGTTGGCTCTTGCTGTATTGTTTAAGCTTTTCCACGTTCAGTTTGTGGAAGGAGAGAAGTGGCGGGCAATGGCCGACAGCTTGTCGACTAAGTTCGTGAATGTGGAGGCGGTAAGAGGGAATATCCTGGCCAATGACGGAAGTCTGCTGGCTACTTCGGTGCCTGAATATGAGCTGCGTCTTGACCTGAAAGCAGGTGGAGTGGAGAAGGATCAGGTGTTCTATGAGAAGGTCGATTCGCTTGCGGAGAAATTGTCAGGATTTTTCGGCGATAAAAGTTCCCGTCAGTATTCCAATATTTTGAGAAAGGCGCGGAGAGAAGGTTCGCGATACTTCCTTTTGAAAAGGAACGTGACTCATCAGGAGCTGAAAGTGATCAAGACATTCCCGATTTTCAATCTGGGTAAATATAAAGGTGGGTTAATCGCGGTTCAGCAGAACAAGCGGATTTTGCCGTTCAGAAGTCTGGCAGCCAGAACAATTGGTTATAACAACGAGCACGTTCAACCGGTCGGTCTGGAAGGTGCCTATGGTGAATATGTGAATGGGGAAAGCGGACGCCGCCTGGTGCAGCGTATCGCCGGAGGGATCTGGATGCCGGTGAACAAGGATATTGAAATTGCGCCAAAGGACGGTGCGGACATCATTTCTACCATCGATATCAATGTTCAGGACGTAACACAGAATGCACTTTTAAAGCAGTTGATTAAGAGTGATGCTGAGCATGGCTGTGCTATTGTTATGTCTGTTGAGACAGGTGAAGTAAGGGCGATCGCTAATTACACCCGTACCGGAAAAGGTACCTACGAGGAGAAATTCAACTATGCGATCGCTGGAAATCAGGATCCGGGATCAACGTTCAAAGTAGCATCCTATCTGGCGTTGTTTGAAGATAAGGCTGTGGATACCAGTACACTGGTCTCCACAGAGAACTACAAAATTCCCGGTCATATTATCAAAGATTCGCATGGAAGTATCGGTGTGGTATCTGTTAAGAGAGCATTTAATACCTCTTCTAATGCCGCAGTAGCGAAGTTGGTTAATCAGACCTATAAAGACGACCAGTCGAAGTTTACTGATCATCTGTATAACTGGCATTTGCATGAAAAGCTTGGTCTGCAGATTCCCGGGGAAGCGAAGCCGGTGGTGAAGAATCCAAAAAACAGGAGCTGGAACAAGAATATGTCGCTGCCGCAAATGGCCTACGGTTATGAGATGCAGCTGACTCCGCTGAAGATGCTGTCTTTTTACAATGCAATTGCGAACGACGGTAAATATCTGGCACCGATCTTTGTAAAAGAGATCAGAAGGCTTGGAAACACGATTGAGCATTTTGATGCGCGTGTGATTAACGAGCAGATCGCTTCCGAAGGGGCGATCAAAACGATGCAGGAGCTTTTGGAAAGTGTGGTGAAAGAGGGAACGGGAAGAGGGATCATTTACAATCCTCTATATAGGGTAGCCGGAAAGACGGGAACGGCGCAGGTAGCGGACGGAAATCGTGGTTACCGTGCTAAGCGTCAGTACCAAGCTTCATTCTGTGGGTATTTTCCGGCAGATAACCCGAAATATTCCTTGATCGTGGTAGTAAACGGTCCTAAGAATGGCTATTACGGAGCCCAGGTTGCAGGTCCTCCATTCCGTGAGATCGCAGATAAGATTTACGCAAACGATAAGGAGATGTATAATCCGGTTCCGGAGCGACTTGTTGGTAATACGAAGCTTCCTCCTTCCAAGGCGGGACATAATGAGGCTACCCGTCAGGTTTACAAGGCCTTGGGGATAAAAGCCTATTATGCATCAAACAGCGAGTTTGTGCACCCGATAGACACCAGCAATGGTGTTTCGGTAAGAGAGGTTGAAATTAATGCGCATAGCGTTCCTGACGTATCCGGAATGGGACTTAAAGATGCTGTTTATCTGTTGAGCAATGCCGGTCTGAAGCCAGTTGTAAAAGGCAGTGGCAAGGTGGTGAAGCAATCGCTGGCAGCGGGATCCCGGATTGTTAAAGGATATCCTATAAATATAGAACTGCAATGATGAGAATATTTACAGAATTGTTAAGTGGAATTACTGTTCTTGAACTGCGTGGCCCGGGCGACGCCGGTATCGGGAACATCTGCTTTGATTCGAGGCAGGTGAAAGCAGGATCTCTATTTATTGCTATTAAAGGTACGGTGTCTGACGGACATGCTTATATCGCGAAAGCGGTTGAGCTGGGTGCGTCGGCTGTTGTTTGTGAGGTTTTGCCTGCTGAACTTGCAGAAGGGGTAAGCTATGCTGTTGTGGAAGATTCTGCTTTGGCACTGGGACTGATCGCATCCGAATATTTCGGACATCCTTCAGCATCGATGAAGCTGGTCGGCGTGACCGGTACAAACGGAAAAACCACTGTCGCCACACTGCTTTTCAAGTTATTTAAAGAACTGGGTTACAAAGTAGGTCTGGTATCTACTGTTGAAAACTATATCCATAATACCGTTGTGCCATCTACGCATACCACGCCTGATCCGATCGCTTTGAACGGATTGCTGGCCGATATGGTAGATGCTGGCTGTGATTACTGCTTTATGGAAGTGAGCTCACATGCTGTGGCACAGCATCGTATAGCCGGTCTGCAGTTTACCGGTGGAATATTTACCAACATTACGCATGATCATCTCGATTTTCATAAGACCTTTGATGCGTATCTGAAAGCCAAGCGTGGCTTCTTTGACGCCTTGCCGAAGACAGCTTTTGCACTTACCAATGCGGATGACCGCAACGGGAATATCATGCTGCAGAATACGAAGGCCTATAAGAAGTCGTATGGACTGAAGAATATGGCCGACTTCAAGGTCCGCATTGTGGAGAACGAGTTGAGCGGTTTGATTCTTGAGATTGACGGGCAGGAAGTTTGGTTTAAGCTGATCGGGAATTTCAACGCGTACAACCTTCTTTCCGTGTATGCTACTGCGATGCTGCTGGAGCAGGATAGCAATCGTGTGCTGACCATCCTGAGCAGGTTGAACAGTGCGGAGGGCCGGTTTGATTACATCACGGCGCCGAACGGTGTTATCGCGATAGTGGACTACGCGCATACGCCTGACGCGGTGCAGAACGTGTTGAGTACGATCCAGTCGGTACGAAAAGGTATTGAGCAGGTAATTACGGTGATCGGCTGTGGAGGTGACAGGGATAAGACGAAGCGTAAGCCGATGGCGCAGATTGCATGCGACTGGAGTGATAAAGTGATTTTAACATCTGATAATCCTCGTTCTGAAGAGCCGATGGATATTATCAGGGATATGGAAGCGGGCGTAAGTCCTGACAATAAGAGAAAAGTTTTGGTAATAGCAGATAGGGGAGAAGCGATACGTACCGCATGCCATCTGGCGAAAGCGGGTGATATTATCTTGATTGCCGGTAAAGGACATGAAAAGTATCAGGAGATAAAGGGTGTAAAACATCCGTTTGATGACAAGAAAATAGTGACTGAACAACTAATTCAGGTAGGCTAATGTTATACTATCTATTTACATGGTTGCATAATGAATACGGGCTTACCGGAACGGGAGTGTTTCAGTACATATCGTTCAGGACAGCTATGTCTATCATCTTCTCGCTATTATTCACTACTATTTACGGAAGCAGGCTGATTAGAAGGTTGCGCGCGCTTCAAGTGGGTGAGACCGTCAGGAATCTGGGTCTGGAAGGTCAGATGCAGAAGCAGGGTACTCCTACGATGGGAGGAATCATCATACTTCTGGGTATACTCATTCCGACATTGCTGTTTGCCAAGCTCGAAAATGTGTACATCATCCTGATGCTGGTTACCACTGTCTGGATGGGTATGATCGGCTTTATAGACGATTACATCAAAGTATTTAAGAAAGATAAAGAAGGACTTGCAGGAAGGTTTAAGATCCTGGGTCAGGTAGTGCTGGCACTGATCATTGGCTGGACAATGTATTTCCATCCGGATATCGTCGTGCGTCAGCAGGTAACGCTTCCGACTACGAATACCAGTCCGCTTGAAGTACACCAGAAGGGTAATTCCTACTATTTCACGCAGAACCTCAAGTCAACCATGACCAATATTCCTTTCGTAAAGAACAATGAATTTGACTACGCCAAATTCCTGAGCTTCCTTGGAGAGGGACATGAAAAATATGCTCTGGTGGTGTTCTTGTTTTTTGTGATCGTGATTGTAACGGCTGTCTCCAACGGCGCCAATATAACAGACGGAATAGATGGTTTGGCTACGGGAACCTCGGCTATTATAGGGGTGACACTGGCAGTACTGGCCTATGTGTCGGGTAACACGATCATGGCGGAGTACCTTAATATTATGTACATCCCCAATTCGGGAGAGCTCGTGATCTTTGCGGGAGCGTTTGTAGGAGCTTGCGTGGGCTTCTTATGGTATAATTCCTATCCTGCGCAGGTGTTTATGGGAGATACAGGAAGTTTGGCTATCGGGGGGATCATTGCAGCATTTGCCATCATGATCCGGAAGGAGCTATTGATTCCGATCCTGTGTGGTGTGTTCCTGTTTGAGAACCTGTCGGTGATCCTTCAGGTGTCGTACTTCAAGTACACGAAAAAGAAATTTGGCGAAGGGCGCCGCATCTTACTGATGTCGCCCGTGCATCATCACTATCAGAAGAAAGGGTATCATGAATCGAAGATCGTAACCCGCTTCTGGATTGTTGGGATCATATTGGCTGTGTTAACTATTGTAACCTTAAAATTGAGATAATGGGGGCTAAACGTTACATCGTGATTTTGGGTGCAGGAGAAAGCGGCACAGGTGCGGCAGTACTGGCGCAGAAGCAGGGCTTCGAAGTCTTTGTGTCTGACGCGGGTCCGATAGCTCCGCAATATATAAAAGAGCTGGAAGATGCGGGGATTGCGTTTGAGCAATCACAGCACTCGGTAGAAAAGATCGAGAAGGCGGATGAGGTGATCAAGAGCCCGGGGATTCCCGAAAAGGCTCCACTGGTGAAGAAGCTGCGTGAGAAGGGTATCTCTATCGTGTCGGAAATCGAGTTTGCCGCCCGCTATTCAAAGGCGAAGACGATCTGCATCACGGGATCGAACGGGAAGTCGACCACTACGATGCTGACCTACCACATTCTCAAGAAGGCAGGTATGGACGTGGGGCTGGCCGGAAACATCGGGCAGAGTTTCGCCCGTCAGGTGGCACAGTCGGAGCATGACTGGTATGTGCTGGAGATCAGCAGTTTTATGCTCGACGATATGTACAAGTTCAAGGCTGATATAGCAGTATTGCTGAATATCACGCCCGACCACCTGGACCGCTATGACTACAAGCTGGAGAACTACGCGGAATCGAAGATCCGCATTATTCAGAACCAGACAGAGAAGGACGTTTTCATCTATTGTGCAGACGATCCGGAGACGATAAATATTTTGAAAAAGCATCCTGCGGTAGCAGTGACGTATCCTTTTTCAATCAAAGAAGAGCTCGATAAGGGCGCATATATTCAGGACGATCAGATTATTATTAAACTCAATACAGAACAAGAATTCAAGATGACTATTACAGATTTAGCGTTACAGGGCAAGCACAATATCTACAATTCTATGGCTTCGGGTATTGTGGCCAAAGTCCTCGAACTACGCAACGAAAGCGTAAGAGAGAGCATGGGTGATTTTAAAAATATCGAACACAGGCTGGAATATGCCGGACGGATTACAGGCGTGGAGTTCATCAATGACTCCAAGGCGACCAATGTGAATTCGACGTGGTATGCACTGGAAAGTATGACAACCGACGTGATCCTGATACTGGGTGGCGTGGATAAAGGAAACGACTACTCAATACTGAAGGATCTTGTGCGCAAGAAAGTCAGAGCGATCGTTTGCCTGGGTAAAGATAACAAGCGCATCCACGAGGCCTTTGAGGATGATGTGGAAATGATTGTAAACACCTTCTCAGCGAAAGATGCCGTGGAGATGTCTTACCACATGGCAAAGAAAGGAGACACTGTATTGTTGTCGCCTGCTTGCGCAAGTTTTGACTTGTTTAAGAATTACGAAGACCGCGGAGATCAGTTCAAAGCAGCGATAAAAGACTTGTAGGCATTTAACCTGAAGGATATGATTGAAAGTATATTAAGCAGAACAAAGGGAGACCGCTGGATCTGGCTGATCGTGATATTGCTTTCTGTATTGTCATTGCTGGCTGTATACAGCTCGACGGGTACTCTTGCCTATAAAAAGGGCGTGGGTACGGAGCAGTATCTGTTCAAGCACCTGATTATGATCGTGGGTGGTTTTGCGCTGATGTATTTTTCTCATCTGCTGGACTACCGGTATTATGCGGGTATCTCGAAAGTGCTGATGATCCTGACGGTTCCTCTACTGATATATACCCTGGTATTCGGTAACCACGTAAACGACGCGAGTCGCTGGGTAACGATTCCGATTATTAATCAGACGTTTCAAACGTCCGATCTTGCCAAGCTGGCTTTGATCACGTTTCTGGCGAGGATGCTCACAAAGAAGCAGGACCAGATCAAGGATGTAAAGAGTTCCTTTCTTCCGATCATGGGTGCAGTAACAGGCGTATTCGTCCTGATTGCTATTGCGAATTTATCGACGGCTATCATGCTGTTCGGGGTAAGTATATTGCTGCTGATCATCGGAAGGATCAGTATCAAACAAATATCGGTTGTTTGTCTGGCCGGTCTGATCGTATTGCTTGGGGTGATCTTCCTGGGGCCGCGGAGAGCTACTTATGCTTCCCGTATTGATGTGTATCTGCATCCCGAAAAGGCAGATCCCGACAAGGCTTTTCAGGCTAATCAGGCCAAGATCGCTATTGCAACGGGCGGACTCTTCGGAAAAGGACCGGGTAACAGTACACAGCGGAATTATCTTCCGCACCCTTATTCTGACTTTGTGTATGCATTGATCATTGAAGAATACGGGATGATAGGAGGTATAGGAATTGTTTTCCTCTACCTGATGTTGCTTTACAGGTGCGTGTTGATTGTGACTGCCAGTCCGAAAGCCTTTGGCGCATTGCTTGCGGCAGGATTGAGCTTCAGTTTGACGATTCAGGCATTTGCGAACATGGCGGTAGCCGTAGGGCTGGGACCTGTGACGGGTGTGCCACTGCCGCTGGTGAGTATGGGAGGAACATCCATCCTCTTTACGAGTGTGGCTTTCGGTATTATACTGAGCGTGAGCCGCGATATTGAAGAACAGAAGACGAAACAGAAACCGGGTGAGGAGAAGGTTTTAGTGGGTGAGATACCGGCAATGTAAAGAATAGAATAGGAGAAATGGCGAAAAGAATAATCATCAGTGGAGGAGGAACCGGGGGACATATATTCCCTGCGATTGCTATAGCCAATGCTCTGAAGCGCCTGGACCCGGCAACGGAGATCCTGTTTGTAGGTGCTCTGGGGCGTATGGAGATGGAGAAGGTGCCGGCTGCGGGTTATAAGATCCTGGGGCTGGATATTCAGGGCTTTCAGCGCAACTCGCTGTTGAAGAACCTGAAGTTGCCCTTTAAAGTGATAGGAAGCCTGATGAAGGCCAGGGATGTGATCCGGGAGTTTAAACCGGATGCAGCAGTAGGTGTAGGCGGTTATGCATCAGGTCCGCTGTTGCTGGCGGCAGGGAACATGAACGTGCCCTACCTGATCCAGGAGCAGAACTCCTATGCAGGTATGACAAATAAATGGCTGGGGAAGAAGGCTGCGAAAGTTTGCGTGGCATTTTCCGGAATGGAGCAGTTCTTCCCGGCAGAAAAGATATTGATGACCGGCAACCCGATCCGCAGAGAAGCGGTGGACGTGAGCGGAAAGCGCGCTGAGGCGCTGGAAAGCTTTGGCCTGTCGGCCGACAAGAAAACGGTTCTGGTAACAGGCGGAAGTCTGGGTGCACGAACCTTGAACAAGAGCATGCTGGCCGAGCTGGCGCTGTTTGAAAAAGAAGGCGTGCAGCTAATCTGGCAGACCGGCAAGTACTATTACAAGGCGGTGCTGGAACAAACAGCGGGTATGGCTCAGCAGAACGTGCGGATTGTAGAGTTTCTGAACCGCATGGACCTGGCCTATGCTGCTGCTGATGTGATCATCTCAAGGGCAGGGGCAGGAACCATTGCCGAGCTGTGTGTGGTTGCTAAGCCGGTAATACTGGTGCCTTCGCCGAACGTGGCAGAGGACCATCAGACACAGAATGCGATGGCACTGGTGAAGCAGAACGCTGCGGTACTGATCACGGATCAGGAAGCAGAGGGAACGTTGGCATCCCTGGCAGTGAGCCTGATCAGAGATGAGCAGAAATGCCGGGAGCTAAGTGCGAACATTGCTGCTATGGCTTTGCCGGATGCGGATGATGTGATTGCGAAAGAGGTATTAATTATTGCTAAATAGTCGAATAAATGGAGCTGGATTCAATTAAGAAGGTTTATCTGGTAGGTATTGGGGGCATCGGTATGAGCGGTCTTGCACGGTATTTTCATAAAAGAGGATGCCAGGTGAGCGGTTATGATCGTACGCGCACCACGCTTACCGACAGTCTTGTTGAAGAGGATATCCAGGTTTCGTTTATTGATGACACCGCAGACATTATAGAAAACTGGTCTGACAAGGAGAATACGCTGGTGATTTATACACCTGCCATTCCAAAAGACTCGCAGATATTGAACTATTTCAAAGGCGCCGGTTACGAGTTGAAAAAGCGTTCGGAAGTATTGGGAATCATCAGCAAAGGCATGTTTACGATTGCTGTTGCCGGAACCCACGGGAAGACGACGACATCGACGCTGGTTGCTCATATTCTGAAGCATACCGGTTATGACTGCACGGCGTTCCTGGGCGGAATATCATCCAACTTCAATACGAACGTGCTGTTTGGGGATAACAACGTCATGGTTGTAGAAGCCGACGAATATGACCGGTCTTTCCTGACCCTGCACCCGGATATCGCTATTGTGACCTCTATGGATGCCGATCATCTGGACATCTACGGAACCGATGATCAGGTGAAAGAGTCGTTCCGTCTTTTTGCTTCACAGCTGAAAGAGGGCGGAAAGCTGATCCACAAGAAGGGTCTGGCGCTGGAGGGCGGATTGAGCTACTCGGCATCGGAACAGGCGGAGTCCTATGCCTACGATGTGCGTGTGGAAAACGGTCAGTTCTACTTCGATTTTTCAGGAGAAGGTATTGCGATCAGTGATATTGCTATGCCATTACCGGGACTGCACAATATCGAGAATGCAGTAGCGGCCATCCAGGCGGCTTTGTATCTGGGCATATCAGCGGAAAAGATAAGGGCAGCGATTGCCGATTTCAAAGGAGTAAAGCGGAGATTCGAGTATGTGGTCCGATCTGAAAAGTCGGTCTACATTGACGACTACGCCCATCATCCCGAAGAGCTGAAAGCTTGTATATCGGCAGTGAAAACCTTATTTCCGGAAAAGACACTTACGGTTGTTTTCCAGCCGCATTTATATACACGAACCAGAGACTTTGCGCCGGGCTTTGCAGAAGCGCTCAGCATGGCAGACGAGTTGATCCTGCTGGATATTTATCCGGCCAGGGAGCTGCCGATAGAAGGGGTGACATCAAGGATCATTCTGGATGAGGTGAATAACGGACTGAAGATGCTTTGCAGCATGGAAGAATGTCGGCACTATCTGTCGATCAGGAAGCCGGAGTTGCTGCTGACTGTAGGGGCAGGAGATATTGATACAATGGTAAACCCTTTAAAGGAGATTATGAGCCATGCTTAAACGGATTGCCTGGAAGCGGATCTTGTACGTGTTTGCCTGGCTGGTCAGCATCGGGGGACTTGTTACGCTCATGAGTTTCATTGAGGGTAAGAAGAGTCATCTGAAGTTTAAGGACATCAAGGTGATCATACCCGGTACGGCAGGCTTTATTGATCGTAATGAGGTGAACCGGATCATCCAGAACCATTCAGGTCTGATCATCGGCAAGTATTTTCATGAGGTTAACCTCCATGAGCTGGAGAGCGAATTTAAGCGGAATTCTTATATCCGGGACGCGAAAGTTTATGCGGATATGGACGGCACGGTCCACATCATGGTGATGCAGAGTGATCCGCTTCTGAGGATCATTACGCTGACCAATCAGGACTTCTATATTGACCGCTTTGGCAATAAACTGCCGACGTCAAAAGACTATACACCGCATGTGCTGGTAGCAAACGGCTACATTATGGAGAATTATACTAAAAAAGAAGATTCACTTAGAACAAAAGTGGTGCGCGACTTGTATAAAACAGCTCTGTACGTTGAAAAGGATTCTTTATGGCGCGATCAGTTTGAACAGCTCTATGTGAACGCACAAAGAGATATTGAGATCGTGCCCCGTGTTGGAAATCAGAAGATCATTTTAGGAGATGCCGACTCTTTAGAGGTGCGTTTGCGCAATCTGAAGGCGTTCTACAAGAGGGCTATGCCTGTTGTGGGTTGGAATGCCTATAAAACGATAAATATTAAATATACGAACCAGATTATCTGTGAGCGGAACCTTGCAGACAGTGCCTGGATTGTAGCATCAGGAAAGTAAAACGAAAAACATTAAAAATACATCAGCAAATAAAAAATTAACACCTTAGTTATGGATAAAGGCACTTCTACATCATCGAAAAATTCGCCTATTGTCGTCGGTTTAGACATAGGAACAACAAAAATTTGTGTGATAGTTGGCCGCCGGAGTGGGCATGGGAAGATTGAGATACTTGGTTTAGGCAAGGCAGAATCGGCTGGAGTGAGCCGTGGGGTGGTAGCTAATATACAAAAGACTGTGCAGGGGATCCTCCAGGCTGTTGAAGACGCCAGTGTCCAGTCTAATGTGGAGATCAAGATTGTGAACGTGGGTATCGCTGGTCAGCACATCAAAAGCCTTCAGCATCGTGGAATCCTGACGAGAAAGGATCTGCAGAATGAGATTCAGCGTAAGGACATCGAAAAGCTTATCGAAGATATGTATAAGCTGGTGATGCCTCCGGGGGAAGAGATCATTCATGTGCTTCCGCAGGAGTTTACGATCGACAATGAGCCGGGAATTAAGGATCCGATCGGTATGGCGGGCGTGCGTCTGGAGGCGAACTTCCACATCATTTCAGGTCACGTCAGCGCAGTCAGGAACATCCTGAAGTGCGTGCGTAATGCGAATCTGGAAACCCAGGAGCTGATACTGGAGCCGCTTGCATCTTCAGACGCGGTATTGAGCGACGAGGAGAAAGAAGCAGGAGTTGTGCTGGTGGATATCGGTGGTGGAACAACCGACATCGCTATTTTCCACGAGGGTATTATCAGACATACGGCTGTGATTCCTTTTGGAGGTAACAGCGTGACAGAGGATATCCGCGAAGGATGTTCAGTTATGCGTAACCAGGCTGAGCTCCTGAAGACACGTTTTGGTTCTGCACTTGCTGATGAGAATAAAGAGAACGAGATTATTTCTGTGCCGGGATTGAGAGGAAGAGAGCCGAAGGAGATTTCGGTGAAGAACCTTGCTTATGTAATCCAGGCCAGAATGGAAGAAATTATTGAGCACGTTTACTACGAGATCAAGGCTTCAGGATATGAAAAACGCCTGATCGCCGGAATCGTGATCACAGGTGGTGGTGCGCAGCTGAAGCATCTTCCTCAACTGGTGGAATATGTGACAGGACTGGATTGCCGCGTGGGTTATCCTAACGAGCATCTGGCGAAGAATGAAGTTCTGCCAAAGAATATTTATGACGATCTGAAGAGTCCGCTATTTGCAACCGGTATCGGTTTGTTGATGAAAGGAATCGTGAAGGCTGAGGAAGTGCAGGAGATGATGAAGCAGCCGGGAGTGTATGTGCAGGCCCCTCAGGATCAGAAAGCTAAGAAAAGCATTGGTTTGTTTGATAAGCTGCTTCAAACCGGTGCCAGGTTTATTAAAGATGACATAAAAGATGAGGACTATCTTAAATAATTCTCAACATGGGATTATTTTTCCACAATCTTAACAAATGTGGAAAACCTTTGTGTAAAATTATTTAATATTACAATGGTGCAATGGCTTTAAAATTCGAAATCTACTCTATTGATTGATAACGATATGCAGTTTGAAATGTTAAAAGAAAAATCATCAATTATCAAGGTAATTGGTGTTGGTGGCGGCGGTGGTAACGCAGTAAACCATATGTATAGGCAAGGAATTACAGGTGTGGACTTCATTATTTGTAATACGGATGCCCAGGCCCTTGAACTTAGCCCTATCCCTAACAAGGTGCAGTTAGGCGCAAGTTTGACGGAAGGTATGGGTGCTGGTTCAATACCTGAAGTGGGGAAAAACTCTGCAATTGAAAATATTGAGGATATCAAACGTATGCTGGGCAGTACCACCAAGATGCTGTTCATCACTGCAGGAATGGGTGGTGGTACCGGAACAGGTGCCAGTCCGATCATTGCTAAAGCTGCGAAAGAGTTAGATATTCTGACAGTAGGAATCATTACTACGCCTTTTTCTTTCGAAGGAAAGCGCAGGAAGATGCAGGCTGAAGAGGGTTTGGAAGAGTTTAAGAAGTACGTAGATTCTTATCTGGTTATTTCGAATGACAGACTCAGAGAGATCTTCGGCAACCTGACCCTGAGTGCCGCTTTTGCACAGGCAGATAATATTTTAACGACAGCTGCGAAAGGTATCGCGGAAATCATTACCATACCCGGTTATATCAACGTCGACTTTAAAGATGTTCGTACGGTGATGAACAACAGCGGTGTGGCGATCATGGGTAGCTACTCAGCGGAAGGAGAGAATAGAGCTCTTCGCGCTGTGGAAGGTGCGCTGGCATCTCCATTGCTGAAAGATAACGAAATTGAAGGTGCACGCTATATCCTGTTGAACATCAGCTCTGGTTCCAGAGAGGTTTCTATGGACGAGGTAAGCATCATTACGGATTATATCCAGGATGAAGCAGGTTTGGCTGCAGACCTGATCTGGGGTAACTGTATGGATGAGAACCTGGGCGACAAGATTTCGGTTACGATCATTGCGACAGGCTTCCAGACTAAGGAAGAAAGAGCGATTGAAAAGAGTCATCAAAAGAAGGTTTCTTTGCTGACGCCGGATAATGCGCCGATGATCAAACCGGTGAATTCTTTTATCGATCAGGTAGAAGTTGAGGAAGTAGTGGAGGAGCCTACTCCTGCACCGTCGCCTTACACTGCAGAAGTGCAGGTCGACCTGTTTGGCGGTTTCGCACCAAAGAGAGCCGAGGATAAGAAAACTGCTGAACAACCTAAGGTGATCAGACATACTTTGCAAGACGAGGAGAAGAAGGCGCATGAGCCATCTTTTGAATTCGGACTGAAAGTAGCCGAAAGTGAATATCAGTTTGATGAGCTGCCGGTTCAGGCTGCACCGGTAAATCCGGAACCTGCAAAGCCGGTAGAGCCTGTTGCTTACAATCCGGATGAGCATAAGACTGACGAGTCTATCGAAGAGCAGCTGAGAAAGTCAAGGGAGCGTATTCTGAGACTGAAGGATCTTAGCATGAAACTTCGTTCGGCAAATGGTCTTCAGGAACTTGAAGCAGAGCCTGCTTACAAAAGAAAGCAGATGGCGCTTCAACAGGTTCCACACTCTTCGGAGTCACAGGTATCCCGTTTTACCCTTTCAAATGAAGACGGAGTAACAGAGATCAGACCAAACAACTCATTCCTGCATGATAATGTAGATTAATGAGTCCTTTATAGAATGAAAAAGCCTTTACAGTAGTAAGGGCTTTTTGCTTTATAAGAATTTATGCAGGCAAACTTTTTTAAATTGCTAACTTTGCAGCTTTATTTTGTAGTTAATTAAATTATATTACGTTGGATATATTCGATAAGATATCTCAGAACATGGGACCGTTAGGCCAGCACCAAAAGATGGCGCATGGTTACTTTGCATTTCCAAAACTGGAAGGTGAAATCGGTCCTCATATGAAGTTCAGGGGGAAGGATCACCTGGTGTGGAGCCTGAACAACTACCTTGGTCTCGCCAACCATCCTGAAGTAAGGGAAGCGGATGCGCAAGGAGCACAGGAATTTGGTATGGCCTATCCGATGGGAGCCAGAATGATGTCTGGAAACTCCAATCATCATGAGGCACTGGAGCAGGATCTGGCGAAGTTTACCGGCAAGCAGGACGCTTTCCTGCTGAACTACGGCTATCAGGGAATGGTATCTATCATTGATACACTTGTTGACCGTAATGATGTAATTGTTTATGACGCGGAATGTCATGCTTGTATTATTGACGGCTTAAGGCTTCATATTGGCAAGCGTTTCGTTTATCAGCATAATGATATTGAGAGCTGCAGAAAACAGTTAGAGCGTGCTACAAAGCTAACCAGCCAGACTGGTGGTGGTATCCTGGTGATCACAGAAGGGGTGTTTGGTATGTCAGGCGCTCAGGGTAAGCTGGCAGATATCGTGGCATTGAAGCAGGATTTCAACTTCCGTTTGCTGATTGACGATGCACACGGATTTGGAACCATGGGAGCAACTGGTGCAGGTACACACGAAGCGCAGAACTGTGTGGATGGTGTGGATGTTTATTTTGGAACATTCGCGAAGTCGATGGCAGGAATTGGTGCCTTTGTATCTTCTACGGAGACCATCGTGAACTACTTGAGGTATAATATGCGTTCACAGACCTTTGCAAAGGCTCTTCCGATGCCAATGGTTATTGGCTTGAGAAAGCGCCTGGAGCTATTGCAGACGAAACCTGAGCTACGTGAGAAGCTATGGTCGATTGCCACTACTCTTCAGAACGGACTTCGTGAAAGAGGTTTCAACCTGGGTGTAACGGATACGATGGTGACTCCTGTTTTCCTGAAAGGTGAACTCAACGAGGCTACTGCCGTAACGATGGACCTGCGTGAAAACTACAGTATTTTCTGTTCAATCGTGGTATATCCGGTTATCCCGAAGGGGCTTATGGAGCTTCGTATCATCCCTACTGCGGCACACTCGCTGGAAGATGTTCAGGTGACACTCGACGCATTCTCTGAAGTTGCTGAGAAGCTGAAAGCAGGATACTATAAAGAACAGAACGTTATAAATGCATAGTCTTATTTCCTGAGCTGGTTAGCCACTTTAATTCGTATATAATTATTTTTTTTCTTCAAAAAAGCTGTTACATTAGCCATAGCTTAATCAAAGAACTAAAACTAACTTATTATGGCAAATTATGAAAGGTTTACCGAGCTGAAGGAGCTCCTTGCCGGTTTAGAGGCAGACGCAGACAAGTTTTATAGCAAAGGAAATAGTGCTGCAGGTACGAGATTAAGAAAGGGCCTGCAGGATATTAAAAATCTTGCGCAGACTCTACGCTTAGAAATACAGGAATCTAAGAACACGGTGTCAGCCAAGAAGTAAAAAAGCACAAAAAAAGAGAGTAGCGATACTCTCTTTTTTTGTGCTTTTTATTTTGTATACCTGACCTATACAATCTTGCTGAGTTCGTGTTTAATCGCTTCGCTGTTACGCTCGCTAACGGGGCACAGCGGCAGGCGCAGGTAGTCGCCACAGATGTTGAGGTGCTTCAGAGCGGATTTGATACCACCTGGGTTATTCTCTGCGAATAACTGACCGAAGAATGGTGTTAGTTTCAGATGTAAAGGAGCTGCAGCCTTGAAGTCGCCTGCAAGACAAAGGCGTACCATGTCTGAGAACTGTTTCGGTATAGCATTTCCTGCTACAGATATAATTCCTGAGGCTCCCATGGCTATCAGGGGAAGGGTAATGCCGTCGTCTCCCGAGATAAACAGGAAGTCTTCAGGCTTATCGCGAAGGATCGCATTGAACTGTTCGAAGTTACCGGATGCTTCCTTTGTTCCGAAAATGTTCGGACAATCGTGAGCAAGTCTTAATGTCGTTTCAGCAGATATATTGCTGGCTGTACGTCCCGGGACATTATAGATCAGGACCGGTAAGGGAGACTCTTCTGCGATGCTTTTATAATGCTGATAGATACCCTCCTGAGTGGGTTTGTTATAGAAAGGGCTCACGGAAAGGATGGCGTCATAGCCTTCTGCACTGAACTTCTTCAATCCTTCGATCACCTCGGCTGTGCTGTAGCCACCGATACCTGCAACAAGCGGAACGCGCTTGTTGACAACTTCTGCGGTAAACTTCCATACCGCATCTTTCTCATCCTTGGTGAGGGTAGCAGATTCGCCGGTGGTTCCGAGCGAAACAAGGTATTCCACACCGTTATCTATCTGATAATTGATCAGTTTGCCTAGTCCCTGATAATCTATTGATCCATCCTGATCGAACGGAGTAACCAGAGCTACACCAGTTCCTAAAAATTTATTCATTCGTAAGTGCCTGTGATTCCTTTTAACGGGTTTGTATTAGTCTGCTAAGTTAATAGGTTTTTGTTTAAAAAAGCTTCTTTTATTAATCCTTTAACATCTTCAGGAGGTCTGTGTCTGAGATGATCGGGATCTTGAGCTTGTTTGCCTTCTCCAGTTTGGAAGGACCCATATTGTCGCCAGCCAGAAGATAGTTGAGTTTTCCTGATATTCCACTCAGCATTTTGCCTCCGTTTATTTCGATCATGGAAGCTAGCTCTTCGCGGCTGTATTGTTCAAATACTCCTGAGATGACGAAGGTCTTGCCTGCTAGTTTCTCGCTGGATAATACCACTTCTTCATCCTGACGGCTGAACTGGAGTCCCGCGTCCCGGAGCAGGCTGATCTGCTGGATATGTCGCTCGTCCTGGAAATATGCCAGGATGCTCTCGGCAATGCGTCCACCGATTTCATCAGCGGCTATGAGCTCGTCGTAGCTGGCGTTGACCAGGCTATCGATATTCTTGAAGTGGATAGTGAGTTTACGGGCCACAGTTTCTCCAACATAGCGGATACCAAGACCGAACAGTACCTTTTCAAAAGGCATCTGTTTGGACTTCTCAATACCCTCCAGCATGTTGCTGATTGATTTCTCGCCGAAGCGTTCAAGCTCATGAAGCTGATCGGGTTTCTGATATAGGGTATACAGGTCGCTGATATGCTCGATCAGCCCTTTTCTGTAAAGGAGTTCGATAGTTTCACTGCCTATGCCGTCGATGTTCATGGCCCTGCGGCTACAGAAATGCTGAATTTTTCCGACGATCTGCGGAGGGCAGGCTTCGTCATTGGGACAGTAGTGCGCAGCTTCGCCTTCTTTTCTGATGAGGTTGCTTCCGCATTCGGGACAAACTTCGGGATAGAGGATCTTGCTGCTGCCTTCTTTTCGTTTAAGCGTATTGACGGAAATGATCTTGGGGATGATCTCTCCGCCTTTCTCTACGAACACCGTATCGCCTTCATGGAGATCAAGACGTTCTATCTCATTGGCGTTATGCAGCGTAGCCCGCTTTACGGTTGTGCCGGCCAGCAGGACCGGTTTGAGGTTGGCTACAGGCGTCACTGCCCCGGTGCGTCCCACCTGATAGCTCACATGGCGGAGTTCTGTTTCGACCTCCTGAGCTTTATATTTATAGGAGATAGCCCATCTCGGAGATTTGGCAGTAAATCCAAGTTCTTCCTGCTGCGCATAGCTGTTCACCTTGAGCACAATGCCGTCGATGTCGTAGCCCAGTTTAAAGCGTTCATTCTCCCAGTAGTGGATGAATTCAATAACGTCTTCGATACCATTGCAGAGACGGTTATGCTCGCAAACATGGAATCCCCAGCTACTGACTGCTTCGAGACTTTCCCAATGGGTTTTGAAGAGGCGTTTGTCGGTGTACAGAAAATACAGGAAGCAGTCGAGCGGTCTTTTAGCTACTTCTGCCGAATCCCTGAGTTTGAGCGTACCCGAAGCGAAGTTTCTCGGGTTGGCATATGGAACTTCGTTGTTGTTGATCCGCTCGTTGTTGAGGCGCTCGAAAGCAGCTCTGTGCATGAATACTT
This sequence comes from Arcticibacter sp., assembly GCF_053551015.1. NCBI lineage: Bacteria > Pseudomonadati > Bacteroidota > Sphingobacteriia > Sphingobacteriales > Sphingobacteriaceae > Arcticibacter > Arcticibacter sp. Next base: position 96,166 of record NZ_JBMQOB010000006.1, read on the forward strand.
CACCGCGAATTTCAAAAGTATCGGGATAGCTCTCTGATTTGATGCGGTGGGGGATGCGTTTAATCGTTTTCGCGTTAGTGGTCACATCGTCTCCCTGAGTACCGTCGCCGCGGGTTACGGCTCTTGCCAGCTTTCCGTTCTCATAGGTGAGGCTGATGGAGAGGCCGTCGAACTTCAGTTCGCAGACGTATTGGAAGTCTTCTCCTATCGCTTTTTTGATGCGATCGTCGAAGTCGCGCAGGTCCTGTTCACTATACGTATTCCCAAGGGAGAGCATGGGCCATTTGTGTTTGACGGTCTTGAACTCCTTGGTGACTTCACCGCCTACACGCTGAGTGGGGGAATAGGGATCCTGCAGTTCAGGATGCTCTTTCTCCAACTGTTCCAGCTCCTTAAGCTTTTGATCAAACTCGAAGTCGGTTATAGTAGGCTGAGCCAGTACATAATAGTTGTAGTTATGCAGGTTAAGCTCCGTTTTAAGGGCTTCTATGCGGCTTTTAACATCAGAAATTGACATAAAGCGAAGATAGCTATTTTGGGAATATTAACTGGGATATGGATCCAGGCGGAGTTCTATCTGGTCGAAAATGGTGATGAAGTCGTCTTTCAGAACCTCCAGGTAGGCAGTGAGTATTCCTGCTACGCGGAACTTCTCTTCATCTGTAAATGGACGTGGCCAGATACGCTGACAGATCTTTCCGATAGCGAACATGATGTCTTTCGGTTGTCGGTAGCTCTCGAGGTATTTAGACCGGATAAACCCCTCGAGGAAGTTGAAGAAGATGTACGATTCGGGAATATTATTCAGCAGGAGAAATGTGTCGAGTGTTTTTTCGTCTGTGCTTTGAAGCTTTCCGTAGAAGCGCGAAGAATCCAGGTTGAGCTCTGTGAGCAGCAGGCTGTCGAGCATCAGCTCAAGGGCAATATGCGCAACGAACGATGGTCTGACATCCGACTCAAGCAGGTGTGGTACTATTTGAAGGCGCAGGATGGAGGTATGTCTGCTGAAGAACTCCGAAGAATGGAAGTAGCGGTCGACCTCCAGGTGGCGTTTCCATCCCTGCAGCAGGTTAAGCAACGATTCGTCCTGAAGAAAAAGCTCTTCGTTCTTTTCGGGCCTGATGTTCCATTCCTTGCTCGCATTCTTCAAGAGATCAGGCAAGACGATCCCCATAATCCTGTATGGGTTATCTTCATCTCTGTCAAAGTAAAAGTGCGAAAGGAAATTCATGGGGTAGATGTAGTGAGCAATGGTTACAAGATAGCAAGATTTATCGATTCGGAAAAGTGAGAGCCCATTAAGTCTCAGAATTTCTATCTTTGCGCATTAATCAAAGAAAATGAATTTTATAGAAGAACTCAGATGGAGAGGCATGCTTCACGATATGATGCCTGGAACAGAGGAAGAACTGAATAAAGGCATGGTATCCGGTTATATTGGTTTCGATCCAACTGCTGATTCTCTTCATGTGGGGCATCTTACGCAGATCATGACGCTGATCCACTTCCAAAAAGCCGGCCACAAGCCGTTTGCCCTGGTTGGTGGAGCAACGGGAATGGTGGGAGACCCTTCGGGGAAGTCGGCGGAGAGAAACCTTTTATCTGAAGAGGTGCTTCAGAAAAATATTCAAGCGCTGGAAACACAGCTGAAGAAGTTCCTGGACTTCGACTGCGGAGCCAATAGCGCAGAGATGGTTAATAACTACGATTGGTTTAAAACCTTCAACTTCCTGGACTTTATTCGTGAAGTAGGGAAGCATATCACCGTCAATTATATGATGGCTAAAGATTCGGTAAAGAAGCGTCTCGAAGGAGAAGCTGGACTTTCGTTCACCGAGTTTAGTTATCAGCTGATCCAGGGCTATGATTTTTACTGGCTTTGGAAGAATAAGAACTGCAAGGTTCAGATGGGCGGCTCCGATCAATGGGGAAATATCGTTACAGGAACCGAACTTATCCGCCGGATGGGTGGTGGCGGCGCCTTTGCTATGACTACCCAGCTGATTAAAAAAGCAGATGGTAACAAGTTCGGAAAAACCGAATCAGGAGCAGTATGGCTGGATCCGGAACTGACGTCTCCGTATAAGTTCTACCAGTTTTGGCTTAACGCCAGCGATGAAGATGCGAAAAGCTGGATCAGGATCTTCTCTCTGAAAACTAAAGAAGAAATAGAGGCGATTGAGGCGGAACATGCGACTGCACCACATCAGCGTGCACTTCAAAAAGCACTTGCTGCCGAGATTACGGTTCGCACCCACTCAGAGGAAGCCTTACAAAAAGCGCTGACGACATCTGATTTTCTTTTCGGTAATGGTCCTATAGAATTCCTGTCGCAGCTTACAGATGCAGAGGTACTGGAGATTTTTGAAGGTATTCCGCAGTTTGAGATTTCAAAAGAACTGCTTAGCGCGGGACTGAATGTTGCAGATATGCTTGCTGAGCATACTAAGGTATTCGCGTCAAAAGGTGAAGCCCGCAAGATGATTCAGGGAGGTGGTTTATCCATCAACCGCGTGAAGGTTGCCGATGCGGCCAACACGGTATCGCTGACGGATCTGATAAGCGATAAGTTTATCGTGGTTCAAAAAGGAAAGAAGAACTATTTTCTGATCACTGCGGTATAGTAAAGAGATGTGCAGGTTAGAATGTCGTGTGAACGGCTTTCTATGATATAGTAAAGAGATGTGCAGGTTAGATGGTCGTTTGAACGGCTCTCTGTCCTGCACATTTTTATTTAAACGTCCTGCGCATTTTGCGTTCCGGGTATATTGTGCCCAGGAAGGGTGCCCACTGCTGCTACGGTCGTAAGTGGTAATCTAAATGCAGCGGGATTACTGAACGAGCAAATTGCAGCCTCGTATATCGCTGTTATCAAACCTGCCGATGATCTCAAAAGATCCATCATCATGCGTTTTGCCGAGGTCCTGTGTCGCCAGAAAAGAGCAGGAGTAGACATTAGCTAAGTCGATCACGTTGATTCCTCCCGTTACACCCCTTGGGAGCAGGCTGAGTGGATCGTTGATATCACGGATGCTGATGCGCATCCAGGGCGGACACCTGAAGATCCCTTTCCCGGAGGAATAAGCCTGCGACAGAAGCTCTGTCATGCCATATTCAGAATGAATAGCACTCACCCCAAATCCGGCGCATAGCTGCTGATGCAATTCCTCACGGATCATCTCTTTTCGTTTTCCTTTCATACCTCCCGTTTCCATGACGATAAGTTCGGGGAAATTGATCGAAAAGCGCTCAACAAAGTCAAGTAATGCATATGTTACACCAATGAGGATGACTTTTTTGCCAGCCTCGCGCAAGCGGCTCAGCGTATGAAAGAGCTCCTCATGATTGTAGAGGAAATAGCCGCTATCTGCGTTGCCGGTGCGCTGGATCAAATCCTCCACCATATAGATCAGCGAAGAGCCATCCCGTTCCAGGTAAGAGGGAAGAAGGGCCAGAATGACAAGATCTTCCGTCGGGCCGTAGAAGCGCTCAAAGGCCTCGCGGAAACTCTCCTCATACACAGAGACATCGAGAACTTCATGCCTGCTTTGGATCATCCCGGTAGTGCCCGAGCTGCTGAATACAATTTCCGGAGTGCGTTCTCCACTGACCACCCGGTGGTTTTTGAAGAACTCTACGGGCATAAAAGGTATTTCCCGAAAAGTTGTAACTGATTCAGGATCTTTCCTTAACCCTTTTACGAAACTTCCGTATACAGGATTGTGTTGTACCTGAAACCTGAACACATCTATCGCCAGAGAATTGAAATTTTTCTCTGTGTGATCAAGAAACAGTGGTTTTGAAAAAAGATGTTCCACAGGGCAAAGGTAACAACATTTAAAGTTCAATTTTCTATATTTACCCCCAAACACTTTCATCTGGGCAACATAATTACATAATGGAAGAAAAAGAAAAGCAATCATTACCGGAGATCAGCATCGAGCAATTAGAAGAAGGAGTACAGCATGTCAACAATCCGATAATAGGCTTAAAGCCCATTGAGAAGCGGTATCTTCAGTCTGTTAAAGAATGTAAGCAAGTCAATAACAGCTTCTATTTTACAGACGGAGAATCAACTGTAGAAGTGATGGTCGTAAGTGATGAGATCATCCGCGTCCGCATGGCTCCTCAGGGTACTTTCCTGGAGGATTTTTCCTACGCAGTACCCAAGCTCGTTAACTCAGCTACCGTGTTTTCTCTATCCGAGACCGAAGAGGATTACCGTGTTGAAACCAACACCGTTTCCTGTATCATCAACAAGAAGCATTTCTTGGTGTCTTTTGCAGACAATCAGCAAAATATAATCAATGAAGATCTTTCCGCTATGCACTGGGAAGAAAACGTTGACTTTGGAGGTTACTACGTTTACTGCACCAAGAAGGGACATCCCGGAGAGGGATATTTTGGTTTGGGAGACAAGCCCACCACCTTCAATATGCGTGGAAAGCGTTTCCAGAACTGGAATACCGACACCTATTCGTTCGCGAAGGATCAGGATCCACTGTACAGATCTATTCCTTTCTACATAGGTCTTAAGGAAACTACGGCCTACGGGATATTCTTCGACAATTCTTACAGAACTTATTTCGACTTCGGACAGGAAGATCAGGACAAAACCAGCTTCTGGGCAGAAGGCGGAGAATTACTATACTACTATATCCACGGTCCACACATGATGGACGTCGTGAAAAGATATCATACCCTTACCGGTACGCATCCTATGCCACCGCAATGGGCTTTAGGCTATCAGCAATGCCGCTGGAGCTACTATCCTGAAAGCAAAGTCAGGAAACTCGGCAAGACATTCCGCGATAAGAAGATCCCTTGCGACGCACTGTATCTCGACATCGACTACATGGATGGCTACAGATGCTTTACGTGGAATAAGAAATATTTCCCTGACCCTAAAAAGATGGTCAAGGAACTTGCCGATGACGGCTTTAAAACAGTAGTGATTATCGACCCGGGAATCAAGGTTGATGAAAACTACTGGGTGTACAAGGAAGGTAAAGAGAATAAGTATTTCTGTCGCAGAAGCGATGATTACTTTATGGAAGGTCACGTGTGGCCAGGCAGATGCCAGTTCCCCGACTTTACCAATCCCGAAGTACGTGAATGGTGGGGAGGTCTCTTCAAAGGCCTTGTGGATACAGGTGTTGCCGGTATCTGGAATGACATGAACGAGCCAGCTGTTTTTGGCTCCGGTACTTTCCCTGATGACGTAAGACACCAGTATGACGGTCACCGCGGTTCACACCGCAAGGCGCACAACGTCTACGGGATGCAGATGGTACGTGCAACTTACGACGGACTGAAGAAACTCTACAAAAACAAGCGTCCGCTTACGATTACGCGTGCCGGCTATGCTGGCGTTCAGCGGTACTCATCTGTATGGACGGGTGATAATCTCGCATCATGGGAGCACCTGAAGCTTGCTCTTCTGCAATGCGTGAGACTTTCCGTTTCAGGAGTTTCCTTCTGCGGAACGGATATAGGTGGTTTCACCGGTGAGCCTGATGGCGAACTTTTCTCCAGATGGATCCAGCTAGGTGTGTTCTCTCCCTTTATGCGAGCTCACTCAGCAGGTGATACAAGAGAAAGAGAACCATGGAGCTACGGCGAAGAATTTGAGGCAATCAACCGGAAGTTCATCGAACTTCGTTACAAGCTGATGCCTTATTTCTACTCAGCTTTCTGGGAACATCACAAGTATGGTTTCCCGATCCTGAGACCGGTAGTTATGCTGGAGCAGGATAAGATTGAAAACCGTACCCGCGAAGAAGAATTTACCTTCGGCGACAAGATCCTCATCTCGCCTATATTGAACCCTGGGCAGACCTCCAAAACCGTCTACCTTCCGGAAGGAAAGTGGTTTGACTACTGGACTCATGAAAGCTATGAAGGAGGCCGCGAACATACGGCTCATGCGGAGCTCGACAGTATGCCGATCTTCGTAAGGGCAGGTTCAGTTATCCCTGAATGGCCGGTTATGCAGTACGTAGGAGAGAAGGATCTTGAGGAGATTAAATTCCAGGTTTATCATTCACCTTACGAGGTAAATTCCTTCTATTATGAGGATCATGGCGACACGTTTGCCTATGAGCAGGATATTTACACAGAAAAAAAGTTTGTTGTTAAAGGCGATGATCAGAGCCTCAATATCCGCCAATCTTCCGAAGGTCTATACACTCCGCGTTACGAAACCTATGATTTAAAGCTCATTGGCTTGCCGTTCCTTCCGAAGCGTATTATCATCGATGGAAAGGAACAAATCGTGGACTTGGAATTTGATGCATTAAAGCGCGTTCGTATCCAAGCAAACAAAAACTTTAAAGAAATACAGGTGTTAAGTTAACCTACTCAAACCATATAATGAAGACCAGGAAAAAAAGTTTGACTCCTATATCGACCCCCGTTATTGCTTATTCTCGTTTTACAGACTACGACATTCACCTGTTCAAAGGCGGTAAACACTATAAGCTCTACGAAAAGCTGGGATCGCATGTTGTCAAGACTGATGAAGGCATCTCCGGAACCTACTTCGCTGTCTGGGCTCCTAATGCGCTTGGCGTGTCGGTTATCGGAAACTTTAATGGCTGGAATAAAGAATCCCATCAGCTCTTTAGCAGATGGGATAGCTCCGGAATATGGGAAGGGTTCATTCCTGGCATCGCCGCAGGCGAAGTCTATAAATACCTTATCCGGTCTAATACGGGTGAAGCGCTCGAAAAAGCGGATCCTTATGCGCTGAGATGGGAAGAACCACCCCATACAGCCAGCATTGTTTGGGACACCTGGTTTGAGTGGACTGACTCTGACTGGATGGAGACCCGTTTCAAGCATAATAGCCTGAACAAACCCTGGTCTGTGTACGAGGTACACCTTGGGTCATGGAAGAGAAGTCCCGACGCTCCGGAGAAGTTTCTTGGATACCGTCTGATGGCGGATGAGCTTGTGCCATATATCAAGGAGATGGGCTTTACCCACGTAGAGTTCATGCCTCTGATGGAGCATCCTTACTACCCGTCGTGGGGGTACCAGATCACTGGCTTCTTCGCCGCATCTTCACGTTATGGTACTCCTCAGGACCTGATGTACCTCATTGAGCAGCTACACCTGAACGATATAGGTGTGGTGCTTGACTGGGTTCCATCGCACTTCCCTGGAGACATGCATGGCCTGTACAAATTTGACGGTACCAATCTCTATGAGCACGCCAACGAAAAGGAAGGCTTTCACCCGGACTGGAAATCCTATATCTTCAACTACGGCAGAAATGAAGTCCGCTCTTTCCTGATCAGTAATGCACTGTTCTGGCTCGACAGGTACCACGTTGATGGTCTCCGCGTCGACGCCGTAGCATCTATGCTGTATCGTGACTACTCCCGTAAGGAAGGGGAATGGATTCCTAATGAATTTGGAGGTCGTGAAAACCTCGAAGCAATTAGCTTTCTTAAAGAACTAAATATCGCTGTTTACGGACAGTTTCCGGATGTACAAACGATCGCCGAAGAGTCAACTTCTTTTCCTGGTGTAAGCAAACCTGTTTTTAGTGATGGTCTGGGCTTTGGCATGAAGTGGATGATGGGCTGGATGAACGATACTTTATCGTATTTCCAGCAGGATCCTATACACAGAAGGTATTTCCACGGGCAGATCACTTTCAGCACGGTTTATGCCTTTACAGAGAACTTCATGATGCCACTCTCGCACGATGAGGTGGTTCATGGCAAGAAGTCGCTGGTTTACAAAATGCCCGGAGATGAATGGCAGAAGTTCGCTAACCTGCGACTTCTCTATAGCTACATGTTTACCCACCCGGGTACTAAGCTACTCTTTATGGGCAATGAGTTCGGTCAGACATCGGAATGGAACTTTCAGCAGTCGCTAGATTGGCACCTGCTTGATTTTAAGCCTCACCAGGGCATTAAACAGTTGGTGAAGGATCTCAATGCGCTCTATAAAAATGAAGGTGCCCTATATCAGAAAAACTTTGAATGGGAAGGCTTCCGGTGGATAGAAGCGGGTGATGCGGAGAATTCTGTTCTTGCATATTGCAGGAAAGGTGAAGTATACGACGAGAAGATAGTCGTTGTACTCAATATGACTCCTGTTCCGCGTTATAATTACCGCATTGGCTTGCCGATGCATGGCGACTGGGAGATTATCTTTAACTCCGATGAGGTACAATATTACGGTAGCGGATTCGAACTGAATTACAATATTACCACCCAGCAGATACCATGGCAGGGAAAGGAGCAATCCGTTCAACTTAATTTGCCACCATTATCCGCGCTGATCCTGAAGCGTTTTAACAGAAAATCTAAATTCTGGTAGCTAAAGAGGGATTAGATCCCGGAGAAAAGAGAATAAAAAAAGAGCATAAAAAAAGAGCTTTGCGATCCGCGAAGCTCTTTTTTTATGCTTAAATGAGATTAAGCTTTACCAACCAATTGAACCAGGTCAATTAATTTGTTTGAATATCCCCACTCGTTATCGTACCAAGATACAACTTTAACGAAGTTGTCGTTCAATGCGATACCAGCCTTAGCATCAAAGATTGAAGTTCTTGCGTCAGTTAAGAAGTCCTGAGAAACAACATCATCTTCAGTATAACCTAAGATACCAGCTAATTCGCCTTCAGAAGCTTCTTTCATTGCTGCTTTGATGTCAGCATAAGAAGCTGGTTTGTCCAGACGAACAACTAAGTCAACAACAGAAACGTCAGGAACTGGTACACGGAAAGACATACCTGTTAATTTACCTTTCAGCTCAGGGATAACCAAAGCAACCGCTTTAGCAGCACCTGTAGATGAAGGGATGATGTTCTGGTAAGCACCACGTCCACCTCTCCAGTCTTTAGCAGAAGGACCATCAACAGTTTTCTGAGTAGCAGTAACCGCGTGGATTGTGCTCATCAAACCTTCGATGATACCGAATTTATCATTTAATACCTTTGCAATAGGAGCAAGGCAGTTTGTAGTACAAGAAGCGTTAGAAACGATGTTCTGATCAGCTTTTAATTCTTTGTGGTTTACGCCCATTACGAAAGTAGGGGTGTCATCCTTTGCAGGAGCAGACATAACCACTTTCTTAGCACCAGCAGTGATGTGTTTTCCAGCAGACTCCTGAGTAAGGAACAAGCCAGTAGACTCAATTACTACTTCAGCACCAACTGCATCCCACTTCAAGTTAGCAGGATCTTTCTCAGCAGTAACACGGATAGTTTTTCCGTTAACAACCAGGTTACCATCCTTAACTTCAACTGTACCGTTGAAACGACCGTGAGTTGAATCATATTTAAGCATGTAGGCCATGTAATCAGGCTCCACAAGGTCATTAATACCAACAACTTCAATATCGCTGCGGTCTACAGCGGCTCTGAATGCTAAACGACCGATACGGCCGAATCCGTTAATTCCAACTTTCATGTTAATTAATTTTTATTCGTGTAATAATTCAATATATTATATATCGGTCGTTTGATGACCGACGCTATATTCAGGTTATGTCTTGCGGCCAGCTGGCTCAGTGTTGACTGAAAGCCATCGGCCACGGGGCCCGTAAAATGCAGCGGTACTCCCGGATATTTTTCAGTAAGCGGCAATACATACTTTTCAAAGTATATACTTAATCCCGACTCCACAAGCTGCTTGACGTAAAGATGATCAAAGTGTTCAATCAAAAAATCCGTGTAAGAACTCAGGAAAAGAACCGGACTGGTCTGTTTGTAGATTTTGTCCAGAATCAATCGCCTGTCAGGATTGTATCGTAACACAAAGATACTCTCAAATTCTTTAGGCATTGTCCCCGTAAAGTAATCACGCAATAAATTCCGTCCCAGCCAGTTCGAAGAACCCTCATCGGCCAGGATATAACCCATGCCGTAGTTGTTTTCTCTGATCTTTTTACCGTCGAAATATGCAGCATTTGACCCGCTTCCGAGGATGCCGACAATACCCGGCTGATCACCGCAGGTAGCGAGTGCAGAAGCTTTAAGATCGTGATTGATGGAGATCTTTGCCTTGCTGAAGAACTTACTGAACGAAGATGCAACAACCTGCTGACGTTCTTTCGAAGACGCACCTGCTCCGAAAAAGTAGATGCGTTTTATATCTTCAGCGTAGGATATCAGTTGATGGTTCTTCGCCAGAATGGCGCTTATAGCCTTTTCGTCATTGAAAAAAGGATTAATTCCAGGAGTTTTTACGTCACAAACAATCCTTCCCTTCTCAGCAAGCTTCCAGTCTGCATTTCGTGATCCGCTATAAACTACTGCAATCATATCTCTTCTTATATAGACAGGATGGCTGCCATTTCAACCAGGTCGTCTTCCAGTTTGTATGAATGATTATTGATGGCCTCTTCGATGTTGGTCAGCTGAATTTCATTTCCTCGCAGTCCCACCATCTTTCTGTTCTCACCGGCAACAAGCGCTTTCACAGCTGCATAACCGAGACGGCAGGCCAGAACGCGGTCAAAGCTGCTTGGCGTTCCACCTCTTTGAAGGTGTCCCAGGATCGTAACCTTAATGTCGTAAAAGTTAAACTTCTCCTTTACGCGCTTAGCTACGTTATATGCGCCACCGTTCTTATCACCTTCAGCGATAATCACAATGCTGGAGCTTTTATTGCTCAGCGCCCCTTCTTCCAGCTTCATGATCAGGTCGTCAATCGCAGTTTCCTTTTCCGGTAGCAGAATAGCCTCAGCACCTCCTGCAACGCCTGAGTGAAGGGCAATACAGCCTGAGTCGCGACCCATTACCTCAACGAAGAAGAGCCTGTCGTGAGACGCCGCAGTGTCACGGATTTTATCGATAGCTTCCAAAACTGTATTAGTAGCCGTATCGTATCCAAGAGTGAAGTCTGAGCCATACAGGTCGTTATCAATCGTTCCCGGTACCCCAATCACAGGAATGTCAAACTCCCGCGATAAAAGTTCAGCACCTGTGAACGTACCGTCGCCACCAATTGCAACCAATGCGTCTATGCCTTCCTCTTTCAAGTTATTATATGCTTTAGCTCTTCCTTCAGGAGTCCTGAATTCTGCACAGCGGGCAGTCTTTAGAACTGTTCCACCTAGCTGTATAATGTTTCTAACTGAACGGGCATCCATGTTGATGAACTTCTTCTCGATCATTCCTTGATAACCCTGGTGGATACCGACCACCTCCATACCATGAAAAATACCTGTACGTACAACAGCACGAATGCAGGCATTCATGCCAGGGGCGTCACCTCCAGAAGTAAAAACACCTATTTTTTTTATGCTGGACATTTTATTTTTGTTTTATTTGGCTAATATACTGTGTGGGACTTACACTAAGAGAATTTTTGGGAATTTTTTCCACTTTTGTGATGACAATCATAGTAAGAATTTACAATGAACACAATGCCGCCTAAATTTGATTCCATATTCTCCATTGACTGCGTCATCTTTGGCTTCGAAGAAGGCGAACTTAAGGTCTTACTCATCGAAAGAAACGATGCTCCATTTGAAAACTGGCTTGCTTTGCCGGGATATTTTGTCGAAAAAGATGAAAGTATCGAAGATGCCGCTGAGCGGATCTTACATAGCTTTACCGGACTCAGAGATATCTATCTGGAGCAGTTCTATACCTTTGGCGACGTCAACCGACATCCTCAGGGGCGGGTAATTACCGTCGCGTATTACGCGATGATCAGGCTCAATGGCAAGGAAGACCTGCATCCCACCACACCATACGTGAAGACAGCAGTGTGGCATCCCGTGAGCGACATGCCCGACCTGGCCTTTGACCACAAAGTGATTTTCGAGAAGAGCTTGCAGAAAATCAGGCGCAAGATCAGCTACCAGCCCATTGCCTTCGAGCTATTACCTGAAAAGTTTACCCTTACACAGTTGCAGAATGTCTATGAAGCCATCCTGAATAAGAAACTGGACAAACGGAACTTTCGTAAAAAAATGCTCAATTACGGAATTCTGAAAGAGCTTGATGAGAAGCAGCAGGGTGTTTCCTATAGGGCAGCAACCTACTACAAGTTCGACCGTCGTGCCTACAATAAACAATTTAAAAAAGAGCTCAGCTTCTCTAAAGAGTAGCCCGCAACGCAGAAAAACCGGGCAATACACCCCTATAAGCTTGATGCAAAGCTGTCATCCTCGTAGTACACATCTTACTAAAACAAAGAAGGAGGCCTCGAATCCGGACCTCCTTCTGTAAATATCAGTTTCTACCGATTATCCTCTCGGGTAATCAATGTGGAACTTAACAAGATCGTCTATAGGAGAACGAATGATCTTTCCAACTTTCATTCCAAATTCATCTGCTACCTCTTCCAGAACATTTCTGAAGTTATAGGCGACAGATCCTATGCAGTTCAATTCATGTGTTTGATAGTCTGGATAATGGCTCACCAGATTTTTAAAGAAGTCTGTGAAAGAAGACTTAACCAATCCGTGCGTATAAGTCAGGTTATCTGAACAATCATAAACAAACTTCGCAAAGCTCGCACAGAAGCGGTTTGCCAGAGGCTTTGTGTACACATTCTCCTGAATATCATCCGGAGTCAGTTTGAAAGTCTCCCAGAACGTAGCACGAACAGCTTCAGGCATATAGCCTCTCAGATAGTCAGTAAGCAATTTTTTGCCGATATAGCAACCGCTGCCTTCGTCACCCAGGATATATGCTGCCGAATCGATCTGGTAAACAATCTCGTCGCCATCGTAGATACCTGTATTCGTTCCGGTACCCAAAATGGCCGCAAAACCAGTGCTTTTTCCCAGCAGTGCCCTTGCAGCTGCCAGCAGGTCATGACCTACAAAAATATCGCTGTGTGTAAATACTGCACTGAAAGCTGTCTTCAACTGTTCTGCTTTTTCGTGATTATGCACGCCTGCACCATAAAAATTCACTTCAGTGATCTTTTCGAACTCCAAATCGTCCGGAAGATTCTTTTTCAGCGATTCAATTACGTATTCTACAGTAACAAAGTAAGGATTATACCCCTCTGTGTTAAAATAGATCTTTTGATTCTCGTCATTTAACAGACACCAATTGGTTTTTGTAGAACCACCGTCAGCTATTATTATCATGTTCCTTTAATATGCGTAAATAATAAGTGGTAAATGTAAATAATTCTTTAAGATTGTATAAATACAAATAATAATTGTTGACTTACTTCCAAAGTTATGATAGTCGATCTACGAAGTGATACGGTAACAAAGCCAACTCCCCAAATGCTCGAAGCCATGTTTTCTGCCCGTGTAGGAGACGATGTTTATGGAGAAGACGAATCGGTAAACGAACTGGAACAAAAGGCCGCCGACATGTTCGGTATGGATGATGCCATCTTTTGCCCCTCGGGTACCATGACCAACCAGATTGCTATTAAATGCCATACCTCACCTATGGACGAGCTGATCTGCGATGAGTCTTCGCACGTTTATCGTTATGAAACCGGCGGAATTGCCTTCAACTCAGGTGTGTCTGTGAAACTGCTCAACGGGGATCGCGGACGCCTTAACGCAGACATGATCGAGAATGTCATCAATCCGGAAGATGTTTGCATGCCACATTCCAGCCTGATCGTACTCGAAAATACCTGTAACAGGGGAGGAGGGAGCTTCTATACCCTCGATGACATAGAGCCCATCTACCACCTCGCTCGGCTTAAAAGCTGCCGTCTGCATCTGGATGGTGCCCGTCTGTTTAATGCCTTGGTCGAAACCGGCGACAGCATGGAGCAATACGGTCACTTCTTTGATACCATATCCATATGTCTGTCTAAAGGGCTGGGAGCGCCTGTTGGATCCTTGCTATTGGGCGATATCAAAACAATCCGTCAGGCAAGGCGTATCCGGAAAGTATTGGGAGGAGGAATGCGTCAGGCGGGCTTTCTGGCTTCCGCCGGAACTTACGCGCTTGATCATCATATCGAAAGGCTAAAGACAGACCATGAACATGCCCGGCTACTGGGAGAAACCTTAGAAGCACTGCCTTATGTAAAAAGACTTTTGCCTGTTAATACCAATATCGTGATTATAGAACTTCAGGATGATGTACATGCAGATGTTTACGTAGAGCGCATGCGCGATCACGGCATCCTGTGCAGCAGGTTTGGTGATCAGCTGGTTCGATTTGTGACTCACCTGGACGTCACACCCGATATGATTGATCATACCATCAGTGTGTGCAAGAAACTACACTAGCCGATCAGCCGAAAAGATCAGTGCTGAGATACCTGTCGCCGCGGTCACAAGCAATAAAGACGATGACGCCGCTGTCAAGTGTCTCAGCCACTTTAAGGGCTGCATACGCGGCACCACCTGTGCTCATTCCCGCAAAGATACCCTCTGTCCTGGCTAGCTTGCGAGCCATCTCGGTGGCATCAGCCTGAGAAATGTCGATCACCTCATCTACTCGTGAAGGGTCAAATATCTTCGGCATATAGGCCGCAGGCCATCTCCGTATTCCGGGTATTGAAGAGTCCTCGGTAGGCTGGCAGCCAACAATCCGGATCTCCGGATTTTGCTCTTTCAGGAACATCGAATTTCCCATAATACTACCGGTGGTGCCCATTGAGCTCACAAAATGGGTAAGCTTACCCTCTGTGTCACGCCATATCTCAGGGCCGGTGGTCTTATAATGCGCCAGGTAATTATCCGGATTTGCAAACTGGTTCATCAGGTAGTATTCACTTCCTTCGCCCTTTTCCTCTGCATAATCCCGGCAGATTTCCATGGTCTCCATCAAAACAACCTTAGCGCCGAATGCCTCCATGGTCAGAGTACGCTCTTTACTTGAATTGGCAGGCATGATCAGCTCGATTTCGAGCCCGAACAAACGTGCCATCATCGCAAGGGCGATACCCGTATTGCCGCTAGTGGCCTCAATCAGCTTCATTCCCGGCTTAATATCGCCACGCTCCAGTGCACTGCGTATCATATTGAGCGCCGCACGGTCTTTTACGCTGCCGGCTGGGTTATTCCCCTCCAGCTTGGCATATATCTTCACATTCTTGTTGGGGTTGAGCTGCGTTAGCTCAGCCATAGGAGTGTTTCCAACCAGATCAATTATTCCCGCCATAACAAATCAGCTTTTACGTTCAACAACTTTAAATTGCGTTTCGTGGTAAACCACAGATCCCGCAGGTACACTTTTCGTCAGCCAGACATTTCCGCCTATGATGCTGTTCTCTCCGATAACCGTATCACCCCCCAGGATGGTAGCACCCGAATAGATCACCACATTGTCCATCACCGTCGGATGCCGCTTAGTAGAGGCCATCGTCTTGTCCACACTTAAAGCGCCTAGTGTCACGCCCTGATAGAGCTTTACATGGCGACCAATATGTGTGGTTTCACCGATGACGATCCCGGTTCCGTGGTCGATATACAGATAATCGCCGATCACCGCACCCGGGTGGATGTCGATGCCTGTTCTCGAGTGAGCATACTCCGTAAGAATACGTGGGAGAAGCGGCACATCCAGAGCGAACAAAGCGTGGGCAATGCGATAAAACGATATGGCGTAAAAGCCAGGATACGCACGAATAATCTCGAACTCACTTTTTGCCGCGGGATCTCCCTCCAGGATAGAAGTGATGTCGGTATTCAGCGCCCGGTACAATTCAGGTACCTGGTCAAAAAACGCCCCGGCTCGCTGTTCATTGTTGCACTCCTCACAGGCCCGGGTAGAGTCCATGATCTCCTTCAATTGCATTTCGAGCGATTGAAGCTCTAGTTCAATATCTTTAATAGAGAGGAAAAAGCTTTTAGACTGCTCAGGAAATAAGACGCGTATCAGGCCCAAAGCCCAGCCGGCAATCTCTTTATTGGATGGTACGGCCTCAATTTGCTGATGCCTTTTAAAAATATATTCGTAAAAGTCTTTATCCATTAATCGGCAAAATAAAATAGAAAGTGGAGCCTTCGTGAAGTTTACTGTCGACGCCAAACTTTCCCTGATGAGCTTTGATGATCTCTGCAGATATATACAAGCCAATTCCTAATCCGCTGGCTGCATAATTTTTGTCATCAACTCGATAGAAACGTTCGAATATACGGTCTTTTTGATGATCTGACAATCCAATTCCGAAGTCTTTTACCGATACCTTTACGGTCTCTCCATCTGTTGCCGTGCTTAGGATAATGTCCTTATTAACGGGCGAATATTTTACCGAATTATTGATCAGGTTCATGATCACCTGCTCCAGCCTTTCCTGGTTCCCATGCAATACCACATCACTGGTATGCTCGATCCTTATTGTATAATCAGGATACATAAATCGCGCGTTATCAGCACAGGAGCGGATCAGCGTGTTCAGGCTGAGGGGAGATTTGCTGAAAGCCAGTTTCCCGGTCTGTATTTTGCTCACATCCAGAAGGTCGTTTACCAAACGAGCCAACTTGCCGATGGCCTCATTTGCGCGGCTCGAAAATTGCCTGATGGTAGCAGGTACATCCTCTTTCTTGTAAGAAGAAATCAGTTGCAGATAGCCCTTCAGGCTCGTCAGCGGTGTCTTTAGCTCATGACTGGCAATTCCGATAAACTCATCCTTCTTAGCCAGCTCCTGTTTCTGGTCTTCAATATTGGTTTTCGTGCCCAGCCAGGTCATGATCTGGCCCTCGTCATCACTGAAGGGGATCGCTTTTGCCAGATGCCAGAGGTATTCTCCCGAACTGCAGTTCCTCAGGCGGTACTCCGTTTCAAAGTCAGTGCCCGTTAGCAGCGCATTTCGCCAGGTGTCCATTGTGCGCTCCAAATCATCCGGATGGATCGCAGCTACCCAATTGGAATCAAGCGACTCCTCCATGCTGAGTCCCGTATACTCCATCCATTGCTGATTGAAATAATCGAATTCACCATTCGCATCCGCCGTCCATACAATTACCGGGATATTATCCGACAGGAACTTGAAATTTCCCTGACTGATCAGGAGATCTCTTGTTCGGTCTTTAATCGTCTTCTGAAGTTCGGCATTCAGATGTGCAGCGATCCTTTGGGCTTCCTCCAGCTCGTCATTCTTAGCCTTTAATACATTTCTGTTCTCAATTAGCGGACTAAGGTCGGTCAGGATGATGCTCATTGCTGTGCCATCTTCCAGATCCAGCGTGGTAAGCGACAAAAGGAAGGGTATCCGTTTACCGCCGTGTCCCAGCAGCTCCAGCTCAGCCTTCACGTCTTCCAGCCACCCCGTCATCAGGAGTCTTCTGAATTCAGCTTTGAGTTCATCCGGAAAGAGATTAACCAGCGGGACGCCGATCAGCCCCTCCAACGGGATCCCAAGGAGGGATGCAAAGCGTGAATTACTATACAGGATGATCCCGTTCTTGTCGAGCGTCACAGCCCCTTCAGTCATCTTTTCGATGAAAGCCCGGTAGGTATGGTCGGCACTTTTCAGGGTATAAAGGCGATGCCCGGTATCATGTTCTACGATGATGGCATCGATCTGCCCCGTGCGTATCGCCTCAATGGTATCCCTGGCCTCCTCCAGCTGAAGCTTCAGTTCTGCTATTTCACTCCGTAGAGCATCTGTATTCTCGGTCTCCATTTTCATTTATTGAGTATGCCCAGTCCTCTCAAAACTTTCTTTTCATCTGACATATCACCAATCAAACGACGTTCGGGTCCCGGTGCCTTTTTGATCAAAAGAGGCAAGGCAATAAGCTGTTCTGCTTGTGCCCTCTCGGGCTGCTGATAAACATCAATTATCTCCAGGGAATATCGGTCTTTTAAATGCATTTCACAAATTCTGCGGACGTTTGATATTGCCCGCGCTGAATTGGTTGATGCACCTGTGATGAATAACCGGAGGACAAAGTCTTCGTTATCAGTGGTGTTTAAAGTATTTCCGGTCTCGTGTAGCACAGTATGTTAGGTCAATGGCCGGATGTTTAATCCCACCAGTACTTTTTCTTCGTTAGATAGATCGCCAATGATTTTGCGCATTGGTACAGGTACCTTTCTCACCAGAGTAGGTACTGCAAATATCTGGTCGCCCTCAGCCAGCTGTGGCTTTTCCAGGAGGTCGATTACTTCAATCATATATTTTCCTTTCAGGTGCTCTTCGCAATAGCGCTTCAGGTTATTCAGCGCCGTCACCGCCTTAGGGGTCTTGCCTGCAATGTACAGACGAAGCTCCCAGGTTTGTTCTTTCTCTATTTCCTGTTCTTCCATACCGTTCTACTATATTGTTTCCTGCGGATCCTCATCTGCCGACGGGCCCCTTCTGCGTTTGGTCATCTCCTGCCTGGTTTTCTGAGCCGCCTGCTTTCTTATCTGTTCTTCGGCAAACGTGCGGTTCAGTTCCTCCTCCATTGACTCAAATTCAGTCTTTAAGTTGGCAATCTTGGCCTCGAGTATATTTCTCTTGCGGATGATCTCTTTGTCTTTAGCGCTCATCTGATAGCCCTTCAGTATTTCGCCGGCATTCTCCTGTAGCATTTGAGCTTCGCGGGCTGAGCCTGTCAATACCCCGTTCGGACCCAGATAAACATTCACCAGCTCCAGGCCATGGTCGGTAATCTCAAACTCTCTTACCTGGTTTGAGTGCTTCATGCCTCTCGACTTCATGATGTATAAGCCTCTGTTTCTCTCCCCGTTCATCTCGATATCCTTCACCAGAAGCCAGGCATCAACTAATGATGAAATCGTTTCATCCGTTTGTTCCTGTATTATATTATTAAGTGCCAGTGCGGTAAACATGACTGTCACTTGTTGTTCCTGTAAAAAGCTGATCAGCCTGATGAGCATAGATTTTACCTCGCTGATCGAGCCGATAGTGATCAGGTTCGTAATCGGGTCAATAATGACGGTATCTGGTTGAAACGCCTTTATTCGTTTGTGTATGTCAACCAGGTGCATCTCCAATCCGTACAACGTAGGTCGCGAGGCGCAGATTTCCAGGCTTCCTGAATCAATATGCTGTTGCAGATTAAGACCAATTGAGCGCGTGTTCCTCAATATCTGGCTTATTGATTCTTCAAACGAAAAGTAAATGCACTTGTCGCCACTCTCGCAGGCACTTGCTGCAAACGTGGTGGCAATATTGGTTTTTCCTGTGCCGGCAGTTCCTGATACCAAAATGCTGCTGCCCTTGAAAAAGCCTTTCCCGTCGAGCATCTCATCCAGGCTTTTTATCCCGGTCGATACGCGCTCTTCTGATGCGGGGGGGGCCTGGCCTAGTGAGGTGACAGGCAATAAAGATATTCCCTCGCTGTCAATTAAGAACGGATACTCGTTTGTTCCATGAAGAGATCCCCGGTATTTTACAACACGGAGCAGTCGCGTGGAGATCTGGTGTTTTACCCGGTGGTCAAGCAAGATCACACAATCTGATACATACTCTTCCAGGCCCTGCCTGGTCAGGCTATCTTTACCCCGCTCCCCGGTGATCACTGCAGTAACGCCTTTGGCCTTCAGCCATTGGAAGAGCCTGCGGAGCTCTGCACGTATAATGCTCTCATTCGTTAGTCCCGAAAAAAGGTTTTCTATAGTATCCAGTACCACACGCTTGGCACCGATACTGTCAATGGCATGCCCCAGACGGATAAACAAGCCATCGAGGTCATACTCACCCGTTTCCTCAATTTCGCTCCGATCAATGTGGACATAGTCCATACGGATCTTTTTCTCGCGCACTAGTTTGTCAAGATCAAAGCCCAGAGACAGCGTATTTTCCGCCAGTTCTTCAGCCTTCTCTTCAAAGGCCATGAATACTCCGGGCTCGTTGTACTCTGTTGCACCCCGAACGATGAATTCAACCGACATCAGGGTTTTGCCACAGCCGGGACAGCCACATATCAGCGTGGGACGACCCGCAGGCAGACCACCGTTCGTGATTTCATCCAGTCCGGCTATACCCGTCGGCGTTTTTGCCAGAGACGGAGAGTTTAAATGTTGTGTTTGCTTCATTCCTTAATACATCTTCAGACCGGATAAGAAAGCACCTAGTCTGGATTTTATTAGTAGATACAAAACGAAGGAATGAGCATTCTGTTTGACGTGTTCAGGTCAAATGGCTGGGTTAGACATCCATTTGACCCGAAATAGAGAGTACGGCAGGCCGCTGCGCTTTACTCAGAATCGTATATGACCACCCGGTCAAAGTAGATTTTAAACTGGTCAAGAAACGCCAGATGCAGCGGGTGTGTCTGATATACATTGTGACCGGCCAGATCTTCAAAAATCGCCAGTAATGAGAAGGTATAGGTTGTATCCACAACTGCACGCTCAATGGGAGCGGGGGTTCCGACATGTAAAGATTTAACGGTCTCCACGCCACTAAGTGTTTCAAGACTTGCCCTGAAAGCTGCTTTTTGATCTTCGGTTATATCGGCTTTCAGCCAGAAAAGTACATGATGAGTAAGCATATTGATAATTTTAATTGAGGCGTAAAGATATCAAATGATCGCATTCGGATGCAGTTGCGTCTAAATTTTGCCTTTTATTTCTCTGTCCGATAGTGGCTTTCCATATCCGGCTCCCGGGATAAAATATTCATCGCGCATAAACTTTACGACCCATAACCAAAAGCTGAAATTGAAAAAACGAAAATTTTCCGCTACGTTTACCGCCATGAAAGAGCTTGAACCCCTCGTCAAGGCACAGTACCCAAATGTGAAGACGGGAACTGAGGTAACGGAAACCTATCTGGATTTCCTGAAAAACGAATACAATTCTGATCTGTCAAAAATGCTTTTCGCGACATCATTATGCTGCGACGACATCAACGTATCTACTGATTTCCGCAGGGTGCTGACACGTCCGTTTTCTATGGGTGGACTCGGTGGATTACCGTTCTCGGGCTTTACCGGAATGGTGGCATTCGCGCATCATGTACCGGATGGAGGAGATGCATTTATCTTCTATGGACCGCATATCGGGATGACAGACGATGGTCAGCTCGGAAAGATGCGCCGCCCCGGCCAAAAGCAGCTTACCAATAGCTGCGGAGCACTGATGCTGGCTTTACAGCGGCTCCAACAGGCAGACGAAGTCTACGTGCCGATTAACTCCGAGCTTGATTACCAGCAAACGCTGCTCGAGCGCACGGTGATGCCCTACAAGCAACGGATCCTGACATCCGCCAATCCCGCCAAAGAAATTACTGATGTCGCTTATGAAGAAATCCATAAGAAGCTCAGTATTCTGATCCGTATGAGCAAGAAGGAATTTCATTGCGACAGGATCTTTTTGTTGGGAGGGGTAATTGTGAATACCAGTCCAGAGTACGAAGACGCTGTAGAAGTGCGTAATTTCCAGATGGTGGATACCCGCGAACTCAATGATGCTGTTCCTTATTTTTCTATACTGGAATCAGAGGCTTTTAAAAATTTGTAGTGAGCTGTATCTTTTTGGCAATTTCATTGCAAATTTTGGTATAGCGTGATTGTCTTTCCGCAAATCGTCATCAATGTATACCCCGCATACTCTTGTTCTACCATCTGGCATCAATTCCCAGTAAGCAAACTCTCATTAACTCGGCCCTAACTTAAGACCCTGAACGGCGTGTAGCCATATTGCAGCCACAGTGCAGCCACGGTGAAGCCACGTTTTCGATCCAAAAGGTGGCTTCACCGTGGCTGCACCGTGCGATCACCGTGCTTGCACTCCCTGCTTGGTCGCAAATTGGTTCATTGTTGATTTCAGTTTTAAGACATCACGTGGAGATTCGATTAAGAGACAGTATATGAGGGTGTTAGTAAAGATGTTAACACTGTGTTAGTAAAAAATCCTCACTGCTGTTGTGAAAATTTGGTAACTTTTCAACATGTTTAAGTTTTTATATAATTCATTATAAGGTAGTTGTAAAATGTTTTTGTAAACTTTTTATTTTTTTCAACACTTAGTCTGAGAAAAACTTTCAAACATCTCACACCAAACACAATACAAATATTAACTTTGCAACCTTAAAAATCTGATCATGGAAATTGAGAATCTATCTGAAATCAAAACCACTTATGCTGCAGATGAAGCCTATCAAAAGTCCCTTTTATACTTCAAGGGCGATGACCTGGCTGCACGGGTTTGGGTGAATAAATATGCGTTGAAAGATTCATACGGTGCTATATACGAAGCGACCCCAGATGATATGCATCGTCGTATTGCTTCTGAAATTGCCCGTATCGAACAGCGGTATTCAAATCCGCTAAGTGAGGACGAAATCTTTGAACTTATACGAGATTTCAAATATATCATTCCACAGGGAAGCCCGATGACCGGTATCGGAAATCCTTACCAGATTGCTTCTTTATCAAACTGTTTTGTTATCGGTAATAATGGTGAGTCTGACTCCTACGGTGGTATCATGAAGATTGACCAGGAGCAGGTTCAGCTGATGAAGCGCCGCGGTGGTGTAGGTCATGACCTGTCGCACATCCGTCCTAAAGGTTCTCCGGTTAAAAACTCGGCTCTTACTTCAACGGGAATCGTTCCTTTCATGGAGCGTTTTTCCAATTCGACCCGTGAGGTAGCTCAAGACGGAAGAAGAGGTGCATTGATGCTGTCGGTGGCCATCAAACACCCGGATTCAGAAGGCTTCATTGATGCCAAGCTGGAGCAGGGCAAGGTAACAGGAGCGAATGTTTCTGTACGTATTGATGACGAGTTTATGCGTGCTGTAGAAGAGCAGCGCACCTACGTTCAACAATATCCTATCTTCGGAGATTCTCCTCTATATAAAAAAGAAATTGACCCTACGCTGCTGTGGAAAAAGATCGTTCACAATGCATGGCGTTCGGCTGAGCCTGGAATTCTGTTCTGGGATACCATAATCCGCGAGTCGGTGCCTGACTGTTATGCGGACCTGGGTTACCGTACCGTATCTACCAACCCTTGTGGGGAGATACCATTGTGTCCGTATGATTCTTGCCGACTGTTGGCGATCAACCTGTTTTCGTATGTTGAGAAGCCGTTCACTAAGGATGCGTATTTCAACTGGGAACTGTTTAAGAAACATATCCATGCTGCACAGCGCATGATGGATGATATCATCGACCTGGAACTGGAGAAGATCGACGCTATTCTGCTGAAGATTGCTGAGGATCCGGAAGACGATGAGGTGAAACGTACTGAAAGAAACCTGTGGCTGAACATCCAGACCAAGGCAAATGAAGGACGTCGTACCGGTATTGGAATCACGGCAGAAGGCGATATGCTTGCGGCTTTAGGTCTTCGTTACGGTAGTGATGAGGGTACAGCATTCTCCGTTGAGGTTCATAAGAACATCGCGCTTGAGGCGTACCGCGCTTCAGTGATGACGGCGAAAGAAAGAGGTGCCTTCAGTATTTTTGATGCCGAAAGAGAAAAGAACAACCCGTTCATCATGCGTTTGAAAGAGGCTGATCCTGAATTGTACTTCCAGATGCTGGAACACGGTCGCCGTAATATCGCTTTGCTGACTATCGCGCCAACCGGTACAACCAGTCTGATGTCTCAGACCAGCTCCGGAATTGAGCCGGTGTTCATGCCTGTCTACAAAAGAAGAAGAAAAGTAAATCCTAATGACAAGGACGTACGCGTTGATTTTATTGACGAGGTAGGCGACTCATGGGAAGAATATGTGGTGTTCCATCACCGTTTCAAACAGTGGATGGAAGTGAACGGCCATGACCTGAACAAGAACTACACGCAGAAAGAGCTGGATGATCTGGTTAAACAATCACCTTATTTCAAAGCGACTTCAAACGACGTAGACTACCATAAAAAAGTGAAAATGCAGGGTGAGATCCAGAAATGGGTTGACCACTCGATTAGCGTAACCATCAACATGCCAGAGGATGTAACCGAGGAGTTGGTAGGTCAGCTATATATGGAAGCCTGGAAAGCAGGATGTAAAGGGGTTACGGTTTACAGAGACGGATCTCGTTCAGGTGTACTGATCTCGAATACGGAGAAGGAAGCCAAGAAGGAGGAAGATGAAGTGAACCACGCGAGCTTTCCTGTCATCCGCCCGATCGTCCTGGAGGCTGACGTAGTTCGTTTCCAGAACAACCGCGACAAATGGATTGCCTTTATCGGTCTGATCGACGGAAGACCTTATGAGATCTTCACCGGGTTCCTGGACGACGAAGACGGTATCCTGATCCCGAGATGGGTAAATGAAGGTCTTATCATCAAGAACAGGGAAGCTGATGGAAGTTCACGTTATGACTTCCAGTACCAGAACAAACGCGGACATAAGACCACTATCGAAGGTCTTTCGTATAAGTTCAATCCAGAGTACTGGAACTATGCGAAACTGATTTCAAGCACGCTGAGACACGGTATGCCGATTGAGAAAGTGGTTGACCTGATCAACAGTCTTCAGTTGGATGAGTCGATCAACACCTGGAAGAACGGGGTTGCACGTGCCTTGAAGCGTTACATTCCTGATGGAACAGAAGCAAAGAAGCAAAAATGCCAGAACTGTAATTCGACCAACCTGCTTTATCAGGAAGGTTGCCTAACTTGTAAAGACTGTGGTTCATCCAAGTGCGGATAGGCTGACATTCAACCTGGTTGATAAAAAAAAGCCCTTTTGGTCTACGGATCGAAAGGGCTTTTTTAGTATGTTTAGAGTTCCAAAATAAACCTGATTTTTATGAAAGAAAGAACTCAACTTTCTCTTAGACATGCTCTTTTGATATTGCCTCTGCTGCTTAGTGGAAGCCTGGAGGCCAAGGTTGTTCTGCCCTCTGTATTTGGTGATAATATGGTCTTTCAGCAGAAGACCAAGGCAGCTGTTTGGGGTAAAGCCGATCCCGGTAAGACGGTGAAGCTGGTTCCTGGCTGGGACAAAAAAAACTATACCGCTCAGGCGGATGAGAAGGGAAACTGGAAGATTATGATGCCGACACCCGGCTTTGGTGGTCCGTATGCGATTACGATCTCTGATGGTGAGCCATTGATTTTGAATAATGTGCTGGTGGGTGAAGTCTGGGTATGTTCGGGACAGTCGAACATGGAGATGCCGCTTGCAGGTTGGGGAAAAGTAAACAACTATCAGCAGGAGATTGAAGCGGCGAAGTATCCGAACATTCGTTTGCTGCAGGTGGAGCAACAGACCAGCTTAACGCCTCGTGAAGATGCGTCGGTTTGGGCAGGTGGCTGGCAGCAATGCAGCCCCGCAAGTATCTCCAACTTTTCTTCTACAGCTTATTTCTTTGCCCGGGATGTTTATAACAAAACGGGAGTGCCCATCGGCTTGATCCACACGTCCTGGGGTGGTACCATTGCCGAGGCATGGACCAGTAGTGGCGCATTGAAGAAGATGCCTGATTTTGCGGGCATGGTGACTCAGATGGAAGCGTCGCAGCAAAATCAAAGCGGCAAACCGTATCAGCAGCAAATGGACGAATGGCAGTCGGCTGTGATGGCGAAAGATCCGGGTTATCGGGGCGGCCTCGCTGCCTGGGCGGCTTCTTCGTTTGATGACGCCGGATGGAAGAAGATGGAGCTTCCTGCCTATTTCGATGCGGTTATGCTTCCGAACTTTGATGGGGTGGTCTGGTATCGTAAAAAGGTAACGATTCCGGCATCCTGGGCAGGTAAGGAGCTGAAAATAAACCTGGGAATGATCGATGATGATGATATCACCTATTTCAATGGGAAGAAGGTTGGGGCAACGCAAGGATATAATAAACCGCGGACATACACGATTTCTGCGGATGCGGTGAAAGCCGGGGAAGCGGTGATTGCCGTGAGGGTGTTTGACGCTACGGGCAACGGGGGCTTCTCGTCCGACCCTAAAACGATTGCACTGGTATCGGCAGATGGTCAGCGGATATCGCTGGATGGTTCGTGGCAGTACCGGGAAGGATTCAACTTGAAGGATGTACCGGCGATGCCGGTGTCTAACGAGGGACCGAACCGCCCGATGGTGCTCTATAATGCGATGATTCATCCCTTTATTCAGTTTGCGATCCGGGGTGCCATCTGGTACCAGGGAGAAAGCAATGCGGGACGTTCGTATCAGTACCGCGAATTGTTCCCGCTTATGATCAGCGACTGGCGGGAGAAATGGGGCAGGGGCGACTTTCCCTTCTATTTTGTGCAGCTGGCCAACTACATGAAACGCAATGAGCTACCGGAAGCGACAGGGTGGGCTGCTTTGAGAGAGGCGCAGTTGCAGACGCTGTCGTTGCCGAATACGGGTATGGCCGTTACGATCGATATCGGGGATGCGAAAGATATTCACCCGAAGAATAAGCAGGACGTAGGCGGACGCTTAGCAAAGATAGCCCTTGCGAAGACCTACGGTCAAAAGGTACCTTACTCCGGACCTGTGTTCAAGTCGAGTGCCATAAAAGGAAATCAGATGGTACTGCGCTTTACCCATGCAGTGGGTGGCTTGCGGGCTGCTGGTGGCGACGTGCTGAAGGGCTTCGCCGTAGCTGGTGAAGACCAGAAGTTCTATTGGGCAGATGCGAAGGTTCAGGGCGACCAGATCATAGTGAGCAGTACGGCGGTTACTAAACCTGTGGCGGTGAGATATGCCTGGGCCAACAATCCGGAGTGCAATCTGGTGAACGGTGCGGGATTACCTGCATCGCCGTTCCGTACCGACAGCTGGTTTGACCCGGCATACGGAGCAAGATAAAAGGACCATTTTGGTCTTAGACGGCCCCCGTAACAGTTTATTTACCGATATTCTGGTTATGGTGGCCGTTTTGTTTACATATTTGAATGACATGAAAAGCCATTTATTATTCCTGGTTTCTTTGGCCTTTGGCCTTGGAACTCAAGCACAAACTACAACATCTTACTCCTGGGATAATCTTCCGCAGGTAGCCAGACCCGTGTTTAAAGCAGACACAATCAATATCCTCAAGTATGGGGCAGTCGCTGATGGGCAGTTCCTGAACACGCGGGCCATCAACCAGGCGATTGAAGATTGCAGCAAGAAGGGAGGAGGGGTTGTCCTGATCCCGGCCGGCTTATGGGTAAGTGGCCCCGTCTATTTGAGAAATAACGTGAATTTGCATCTGGCAAAGAGCGCTACCCTGTTTTTTACCGCCGACAAATCGCAGTATAAGATCATAGAGGGGGAGTATGAGGGCAGGAAAGTAGCGAGAAACGAGTCGCCTATCAATGGTAAAGACCTGGAGAATATAGCGATCACCGGTAAGGGGATCATCGATGGGAACGGTGATGTGTGGAGGGCAGTTCATCAGCGACAACTCCCGCCACCAGACTGGCAGAAGAAAGTGGCTTCGGGCGGTGTAGTGAGTGACGATGGGAAGACATGGTACCCGAGTCAGCAATTCAAGGATGCTACGGTTGCAAAGAAGAGTATGCTGTTGATGCCTGGTAAGCCACTGTCGGCTTTTGAGGATATGAAGGATGTGCTGAGACCAAACTTGCTGGTTCTGAACAATTGTAAGAAGGTATTGATAGAGGGGGTGATCCTGCAGAACTCAGCCGCCTGGTGTTTGCATCCGATCTTGTGTGAGGATCTGACGATCAGCGATGTGATGGTGAAAAATCCGGACTACGCACATAATGGCGACGGAATGGATATTGAATCGTGCAGGAACTTCATTATTGAGAACAGTATCCTGGATGTGGGAGATGATGCGATCTGTATCAAATCCGGTAAAGATGAAGAGGGAAGAAAACGAGGGCGGCCATCTGAGAATGGAATCATTCGTGGTAATACGGTGTACAAGGGACACGGTGGCGTAGTTGTAGGAAGTGAAATGAGTGGCGGTGCACGCAACCTGTTCATTGAAAACTGCAGCTTCCTCGGAACAGATAAGGGACTGAGATTCAAGTCGACCCGCGGAAGAGGGGGAGTAGTGGAGAATATTTATGCTAGAAACCTGTTCATGAAGGATATTGTACAGGAAGCTGTGTTCTTTGATATGCACTACTTCGTCAAATTTATTACCGACAGTGAACGTGATACGCGCCCGGTTGTAAATGAGGGAACTCCGGTGTTCAGGAATATGGTTTTCGAAAACATTGCCTGCAGTGGTGCAAGCCATGCTTTATTTATCAGAGGCTTGTCGGAAATGCCTATTCAGAATATTACATTGAAAAATTCGGTTTTAAAGGCAGAAACAGGTATTGAGCTGGTCGAGGTCAGCAACATTCGCGTGGAAAATGTACAATTGAAGACGAAAGCGGATAAACCTCTGGTACTGCTGAATACGGCTAAGAACGTGACAATAGACGGTCTGAAGTACGGCGGCGATGTGAATGTATTGGTCAAACTCGACGGGAAAGATAATCAGAAGATCAGCATCCGGAATACTGATACGAAGAAGGTAAAGCAGCCGTTCGAATTAAGCGACGGCGCAACTAAAAATCAGATTGTGATTAAGTAAGCACATTAAGAAGCTTGATGTCCGGATACAAAAAAGGCTGATCGTTTTATAACGATCAGCCTTTTTTTGTTGTGTTCCCGACGAGATTCGAACTCATATCTTTAGAACCGGAATCTAAAATTCTATCCATTGAACTACGGGAACAGAGTGGGCAAATATAAAAATAAATAGGATAATCAAACTAAGAAGCTGCATCTTTCTTTATGTGTGATTATGACTATTTAGTCGGTCAGATTCCATCATAGCTTTCTGTGATCAGTTTCAACTCGTTATAGCTTTTTAAGAATTTCATCCGGAGTTCTATCGCTTTTTCTCTGGCTTCAATTAACTTGTTCTCGCGGCTGTTGATCAGGAAAAGGGAGCTTTCGCCATTGTCGTACTTCATTTCCTCTGCTAGGAGCAGGCGTTCATAGTTGGCTACATTTTTTGTGGCAAGGTCAATTTGAGCGATGTAATTGACCACTTCAGTGGTGTAATTAACAATCTTCGTGTTAATTTCCTGTCGCTTAATATCTGTATCAAGCTCGTTCTGTGTAACCTTCAGCTTCGCCTGCCTGTAGTCGGCTCTCGCTTGCCTTAAGAAAAGTGGAACCTCCAGTTTGATCCCATACTGATAGTTATTCTGAAAAAGAGGCAAATGCCTGACATGGTAATGCTCTTTGTTCAGGAAGTTGTAAGTAAGATCGACCTTAGGCAGGAAGCTTTGCCACTTCAATCTTTGCTCGCTCTCCAGGATGTTTTGTTTTTGTTGATAGTAAACCACCGACAGGTGCGAGTTGACAGGCAGCGCATTCAATCGTTCTATTAGTGCAGGGTAGGTAGAATAAGCTTCGCTGGATGTAAGTTGCACGGCGGGGAACATCGGCCGGTCTAGTTCAAATGGCTTTTGATTATCTTTCCAGAGATAGAGAGAAAGTTCCATCGTAGCTTTGACATACTGTAAGTATGCCTCTTGTTGTTCCAACTCGAAACCTCTCAATTGCGAGATGGCTTCTGTCGTATCTATAGCGGCTTTTTCGCCATAATTATAGGTCTTTTGGATCAATTGGAGGCGCTTTTTGTTTATATCAACAGCTTGCTTTTGCACCTGATAGAGTTCATATTGCTTAACCCATTGCCAGTAGGCATTTTCGGCATCCCTCAAAAGTTCATTGGTCAGGACTTGCTGTTCAGCAGCAGTCACTTGCCGGGCATGTCTTGCCTGCTCCAATAAGGCACGCCGACTGTCGTAGATCAATCCTTTGGCCAATGGAATGGTCAGGCCGAATTGGTAAAGACCTCCAGGGGTCGCGCTGTTATTCAGCCGCTCTCCTTCAAGATATTTGTAGCTACCGTTTAGCTCTATTCCATACCATGTAGGAATCTCAATCCCTACATGGCTTTCCTCATAGTAATCAATCCCATCGATGGTTTTTGAGCCCTCTTTAACTTGTAAAACAGGGTCAAAACTTCCTTTCGCCTGGAGGACTTCTGCTTTTGCGATATCGTTTTCCAACCGGTATCTGAATGCCAAAGGGTGGTATTGCTTAACAATCCATACAAATTCCTTATGTGATAATCTTAAGGTATCCTGCGCCAGGGATATCTGAGCAACGCATAATATGAAGAGTAAAAGGATGATCTTATTCCGCTTTTTCATCGGCTTTGGTGGATTTTTCTTTATTCAAGGTGTAGTAGTCTGGTGGGAAGCCGTTGATGTTTCGCCATAGCTCATACCAGATAGGGACATCATTGAGGAGTGCGATACCCTGAACGCCCGATCCCATCTTAATCTGTGGAGGCCAGGGCTTCTGATTTTTATCCTCAACCACCAGTGCTTTGAAGAGTCCGTTTACATTGATATTATTTTCAATGGCTACTACTTTGCCCGCGAAAGTGCCATAGCTGGAGTTTGGCCAGCCCGAGAATACGATCGCCGGGAAGCCGTCAAACGTACACATGACCCGTTGCCCAGCTGCCAGGAGCGGGAGATCCACCGGCTTTACGTATATCTCTACAGCGTAGTTGACCTTCTTGGGTACAATGGTGCCGATGCTTTCTGTTTCTTTCAGGATCTCACCAATACCTGACTTGTTAAGCTGAACCACCTGGCCATCCTGAGAGGCCAGTACGTAATACAGTCCTTGTCGGGCCTGGTAATTTGCAACCTGATTCTCCAGCTTAGCAATCTCGCCGGTACTCCCTTCAATCTGCCCCATGCTCTGGTAACGCTCGCCTTCGGTTTTGCTTAGCTTCTCGGTATAGTCCTGAATGGCGGCATTCTGCTCGATGTTCACCGAGAGTATTTCCTGCCGTGTTTGCGCAAGTTTGTTTTCCGCGGAAATCCTCTTAGCTAAGGCGTTCTGATACGATGCACTTCTTTGTTGAAACTGCGTGAGTGATACAAGACCTTCTTCGTACATCCTTTTTTGCCTGTTATACTGGTCTTCACTCAATTTCAACTCATTATTGACAGCGGCTAGCTCAGCCTCTTCTGCTGCTATTTTGTTGTTCAACTGGGATATTTTAACTTCAAGTTGCTTGAGCTTCAGTCTTCTTGCTTCGCTGATCGCCTTTAGCTGCGTGTTGGTGGTGCTAACCTTCGCCTCGTAGTAGTCTCTCACGCCTTTCTTGGCCTGTACCTGTTCCTGTGTTCGTTGTACTAATTGAGAATCCAGATATTCTGGTTTGATCTCAGCGAGTTGGAGCAAGGTGTCGCCCTGTTTAACATTGTCACCATTCTTCACGTACCACTTGATAATGCGTCCGGGGATAGGAGAGTTAAGTTGCTGGGGGCGTTGATCCTGATACAGCGTGCTGACACTACCCGTGAAACGGATGTTCTGCGTCCAGGGAAGAAACATGATCAGGACTGTCAGTATCAGAAAAAAATAGAACCAGCGCTTAACTTCCGAACCTTTGTGTATATGATATATATTATCGAAGGATTTGAGCTTCATAATCAGGTATAATTATTAATTATTCACGTAGATAGTTCCGTCTCTCAAGAAAAGCTTCTGATCTGCAATATCAAACAGCTCGGTTGCCTGCGAAACAATGATAATGGTTGTATGCTGTTTTATCCTTTGAAGGTAATTAAACATTTTTTCCTTGAATTCCTCATGCATACCAAACAGAGGATCTTCAAGCATGATCAACCTGTTGTTGCCCAGCAAGGCTCTTAGAAGCGTGATCTTCTTTTTTGCACTGAAAGAAACCTCGGTGTCTGTTTCGCTTAGTTTGGTATCAAAACCTCTGCTGAATTCACTTGCCAGGTTTTCAATGCCGATCTCTTCACATACCCGTGTGATGTCATCAATGCTGATATCGCTTCTGCCGAGTAAAATATTCTCGAGCAAGGTTCCTTTGATAATAACCATGTCCTGCGTATAAAGACCAACCCGCTTTCGGAGTTGCTGCTTATTCAGGTTTTTGAGCGGAATGTTATCAAACATGATTACGCCCGATGAAGCTTCATAAAACCCGGCTATTATGTTCAACAGTGTGGTTTTTCCTGCACCGAACCGTCCGGAAATGATGTTGATGGTGTTTGGTCTGATGGCGAAGCTGATATTTTCCAGGATGGGGTCGTTATCGTTAAACGCAAAGCTTACATCATTGAGTTTCACATCCATCCCACCATGCTGTTGTTCCAGCACAATATCGCCGCTTGGATCCTCTTCAAGGTCTGTCACTTTGTTCAACTTTACCAGCGAAGCAATCACGTCGTAATAGCTTTCCAGGCTTTTAATCAGTTTTTCAACGGCGCTCATAATGGTGAGTACTACGATCTCAGTCGCGACAAAGGCTCCGATATTGAGTTGTTGTGTTACCAGAAGATAGGTGCCGATAGCCAACATAACGAGGGTAATGGTCACCTTGAAACCTATGATGGCCTTATATTGGATTTCAAGAACTCTGAAATGAGACGTGCGGCAGTTCAGGTACTTAAGCACTCGTTCATCTGTCCCTGTCAGGTGCATATCCGCATTGGCGTTAATCTTAAAGGTTTTGATAGCAGCTGCTACGTCTTCAAGCCATGATGCTACTTCATACTTGCGATCACTCTCTTCTAAGCTGGACATGATTCCCGAATCCATCGTATATCTGAAAATGAATACGATAATGATGATGACCAGTGCGCCGAAGACTAGGAACCAGGGATGGTAGAATGCTAACAGCAAGATGCCGAATACGATCTGGATCAGTGCGGTTGGAATCTCCAATAAGATTTTTGATATCCCTTTCTGCAGGTTCTGAGTGTCGAAAAAACGATTGACAAGCTCGGGGAGGAAATACTTTTTTGTTGAAGATATATTGATCTTTGGAATCTTTTCAGCAAACGCAATGGAATATTCAAAAAAGATTTTTTGCTGGATCTTTTCGATTATCTGCATCACCTTCAATCTGAAAAAGCCCATAAGGAGGGTACCTAACACGATAAATCCGATGAGCAGGTAGAGCGAGGTTACCATAGTGGCGCCCAACACAAAGCTTACGATGGCCTGAATACCCAGGGGAATGCTCAATTGCACGAGGCCGCTGAGGATGGCGTAAATGTAGATAGCGCCAACGTCTTTTTTTTCTTTTGTCACGTACCTGAAGAGTGCAGCACTGCTTACGGCGAAATCTTTTTCGTGATTCATGTGAAGTAGTTTTGTTTGCAGAAAAGCCAGGAGATGGGGCCTGGAAGAATTTATCTGCTAAAATAATTTTTTGAAAGTGAAATACCCAAATCCATTCTTTACAAGGAATTCAACATCCCGCTTTGCTTTCGTTCCTCATATGCCGCTTCTTTCAGGATCAGGAACAAATGTTCATGTAGTCTGAACTTGGATGTGACTTCTATTTTCATGCAACTGTCTGCTATTGAGCTTGAGAGCCGAAACCTGTAGGAGCCTTATGTGAAAAACGCCGATCGCAGATGACGAAAATGATGGAATAGTTTTTCTTGTATATGAAATATGACTCTCATTTGCTGATGATGGGTATAATTTGTTTATTTATCGAATATTCTATGCTTAATACAATGAAATCAGGTTTGATGTTGTTAATATGTTTATTTTTCTGCCTAACAGGCACCATAGAAGCTCAGACGCCTGCCCGTGAGATTCCCGACTTTACATTTTTCACCGTTGAGGGAAATCCTTTTTACTCCAGGCAGATCCCAAAAGACCGTGGATCGGTATTCAGCTTTTTCGATGTGACCTGTACGCACTGCCAGTCGACCATGAAGACCCTGGGAAGCCGGTATGCCGACCTGCAGCGTGTGTCGCTTTATCTGGTAACCCTCGACGGGAGAAAAGAGGCGCAGGACTTTGTTAAGAAATATGCACCACAGCTTCTGAACAAGAAGAACGTGACGATCCTGATCGATCTCAATAAGGAGTTCCTTCCAAAGTTTCAGCCTCAGCAATATCCATCTGTTTATGTGTACAACAAATACCGGAGACTGGAGCTTTATGAGAAGGATGAACGCAAGGTGGTGCAGATCTTCGACAAGATCAAGGGGCTTTGAGCTGTTGAGCTATACGAAAGATGATCATCTTCTTATTTAAATTAGTGTAAAGGTTACACTGAAAAGCCTGTATATTTGATTGCCTTGTCTTAGCGGCAATTAAAATCAACTTGTGCTGTTAATGGATTCGATCAATATCAAACAACTTGCGAAGAAACTAAACCTGTCTACCTCTACCGTATCCCGGGCCTTTCGTGGCCACAGCGATATCAATAGGGAAACGAAGGAGAAGATCCTTGCTATGGCCAGGGAGCTGAACTATCAGCCCAACCATCTGGCCAGCAACCTGAGGGAGAATAAGAGTAAGACGATTGCAGTTGTTGTTCCCGAGATCGCGAATAATTTCTTTTCCAGGGCTATCAACGGAATCGAACGTATTGCCAGGGACAGAGGTTATCATGTGTTGATCTATCTGACCAATGATGATTTCGAAAAAGAAGTTGCCTTCTTATCTGAATTGCACAACGGACGTGTAGACGGCATCATCATGTCTGTTACCGGAGAGGCCAAAGATCACAGCTATATGCACAAGATCCGGAAGAAGAGTATTCCCCTGGTTTTCTTCGACCGTGTTTATGATGACGTCATGGCTTCTAAAGTACTTACTAACGACTACGAAAGTAGTTTTACGGCCACTAAACACCTCCTTGAGCAAGGTTGCCGGAAGATTGTCTACCTCGTAGTAAATAAAAACCTTTCTATTGGTAAGATGCGTATGCAGGGCTATTGTGATGCGCTTGAATCATCAGGAATCCCGTTTTCAGAAGACCTGGTAATTGATTGCAGTAACGAGATGTCGAGCAATATGCAGCTGCTGGGCGATATGTTCCAGTCGCTGAAGCCCGATGGCGTGTTTGCTTCGGTAGAGCGCCTTGCTCTGGCGAGTTATTATGTATGCCACGATCTGAACATCCGGATCGGGGAGGAGCTGAAAATTGTGTGCTTTTCCAGTCTGGAGATCGCTCCGCTTCTTAATCCATCTTTGTCTACCATTACACAACCTGCTTTCGAAATGGGGAAAGAGGCTGCGAGCATTTTGTTCCGGCGCCTGGAAGACTCAGATCCGAATTGTCATGAGAATGTAGTGCTGGGGTCAGAGCTCATTATCCGCAATTCGAGCGGGGCTGCATCGATGTTATAAGTTTAACCATCTTTTTCGCGTTCCAAACCTGCATTTCCGGGAATATATATGCCGAAAAGTTTTCCACATTCGGGAACGTTCCCAGAAAACCGGAAGACCTTTCTTCTCTGGTGTTTTAACTCTGGTCGTATGCTGTGAATTTCAATTATTTGATTTACAATATCTTGGTAAGTGTATTTCTGACATCTTATTGTTTCTGTCCCGGATCGATTTTCTGCTCCTAAAATGTGGATAACTTTTCTTTGGAAATCTTTTGTTCGGGAACGTTCCCGATTACCTTTATCCCATTACAAACAAAGGTTTTGCTAACCACAAAATTGAAAACTTAAATAACCCTCAAATGAAAAAACGTTACATGGAGAGAATGCTTCTGTTGCTGTTCTTTGTTGCGCTATCCGGATGGAGCTATGCCCAGACAGGTAGTATCAGCGGAGTGGTGCTCGATGAAGCAAATTTGCCCTTACCAGGGGCGTCGGTCAATATTAAGAGCCTGAACAGGGGTACTTCTACAGATGGAAACGGTCAGTTTAAGCTGGCTTCTATTCCAATGGGAACGCACTCCCTTTCGGTTACCTTCGTAGGTTACGAAGTACTGACCAGACAGGTAAATGTAAACGGAGCCGTTCAGGTTTCCTTAAAATTAATTCCTTCTGCACAAAACCTGAACGAGGTAGTTGTAATCGGTTACGGTACACAGGAGAAGAAGGACGTTACAGGTTCCATTTCAACAGTAAGTTCTAAAGATTTTCAGAAAGGTACCATCACATCTCCTGATCAGCTGATTGTAGGTAAGATTGCAGGTGTGCAGGTTACTACAAACGGTGGTCAGCCGGGCGGTGGTAGTACCATCCGTATTCGCGGTGGTGCATCACTTAACGCGAGTAACGATCCGCTGATCGTTGTGGATGGTGTGCCTTTGTCGAGCTTCAAGGACAAAGACGGAAAGAATACGCTTCCGGGTGTCGGAAATCCGCTTTCCTTGATCAACCCAAATGACATCGAGACCTTTACAGTTTTGAAAGATGCGAACGCGACTGCTATCTACGGTTCAAGAGCATCCAACGGGGTTGTATTGATCACCACTAAAAAAGGAAAAAGTGGTAAGCCGTCCGTGAGCTTCAACACACAAAACTCGGTAGCTAAAGTGGCAAGAACAGTTGATGTATTGTCGGCTGACGAGATTCGTGACTTCGTTAACGCGAATGGTTCTGCAGATCAGATTGCTTTGCTCGGAACAGCCAACACGAACTGGCAGGATGAGGTTTATCAGCAAGCATTTACTACTGATAACAACCTGAGCATTGCGGGTGCATATAAAAAGACTCCATACCGCTTGTCACTTGGATACTTGAATCAGGATGGAACAGTCATTACTGATAATCTGAAACGTACATCAGGTGCCTTAAGCGTAACGCCTAAGCTATTTGATGATCATTTGAAAGTAGACCTGAATCTGAAAGGTTCGATGACCAAATCGCGCTTTGCTTTTCAGGATGCTATCGCGAATGCTATTCAGTTTGATCCTACTCAGCCAGTGCGTACCGAGAATAAATATGGTAACTATTTTGAGTGGCTGCAGACATCTGGAGTGCCTAATCCGAATGCACCAAGAAACCCTGTCGGGCTTATTGAACTAAAGGATGACCGCGGAGAGACTGCACGCAGCTTTGGTAACCTGCAGTTTGATTATTCGTTCCATTTTCTTCCGGAATTACACGCTAACTTAAATTTGGGTTACGACATATCTACCGGAAAGGGCTCAACTTATATTCCTGCTTTTGCTGCACAGAACGCCGCAACGAACGGATACTTCAAAGATTATAAGTCAGACATCTCCAACAAAGTGGTGGAGTTTTACCTGAACTATGCGAAAGATATCCCTTCATTGAAGAGTAATATCAACGCTACAGCAGGTTACGGTTTCTACGCTAACCGCACTAAAATCTACAATTACACCACATTTGAAGGCGATCGTACCACGCCATCATCGGTTCCTGTTTATCCGTTTGATGAACCAGAGAACAGATTGCTGTCTTATTATGGTCGTGTGATCTACACCTTCAATAGCAAATATATTCTTGCGGGTACGGTTCGTACAGACGGATCTTCCCGTTTCAGCGAAGACAATCGCTGGGGAGTGTTTCCTTCGGCAGCCTTCACCTGGAGGATCAACGAAGAGAACTTCCTCGAGTCAGTGCGTGCGCTGTCTGATCTGAAGCTGAGATTGAGCTACGGTATAACCGGTCAGCAGGAAGGTATTGCCAACTACTCCTATCTGCCCAACTATGCAACCAGCAGCAACGAGTCGATGTACCAGCTTGGTAACCAGTTCTATTACATGAACGCACCGGTAGCGTATGATTCGAACGTGAAATGGGAAACTACCGCAACCTACAATGCAGGTTTGGATTATGGATTCCTGAATGGACGTATTAATGGTAGCATTGATGTCTATAAGAAAAAGACAAAAGATTTGTTGAGCATTATTAACATTCCGGTAGGATCAAACTTCAGCAACCAGCTGTTGACCAATATCGGTAACATGGAAGCAACAGGTTTTGAGTTTGCGCTAAACGGCAAGCCGGTATTGAAAGAAGATTTCTCATGGGATCTGGGTTTCAACCTGACTTACAATAAGGTTAAGGTAACGAACCTGACTGCTTCATACGATCCTGATTATCGTTTGCTTACCGGTGGTATCAAGGGATCTACAGGAAACTTTATCCAGGCACATACATTGAACCGCACACCTTATTCATTTAATGTGTACAAGCAGGTTTACGATGAAAATGGAAAACCGCTTCAGGGTGTATACGCTGATCTAAACGGGGATGGAGCGATTACCGAACAAGACCGTTATTTCTATAAATCTCCTGCTCCGAAGGTACTTCTTGGTTTCTCTACCGGGGTGAACTACAAGAAGTGGACCCTGAACACTGTTCTGAGAGCGAGCTTGGGTAATTACCTGTACGACAACGTTTCGTCTAACTTCTCCAGCAGCTCTGCCTTGCTTAATTCAGGTGCAGGCATCCTGAACAATGTGACCAGAGACTTCATGAATGCAGGCTTTTCAACAGCTCAGTATCAGAGCGACTACTTCGTGAAGAATGCGTCGTTCCTGAAGATGGACAATGTTGGCCTGAGCTATAATTTCGGAAATGTTCTGAACAACCGCAAGACAGGTAATCTAACCATCTCAACCAACGTTCAGAACGTGTTTACGGTGACAAATTATAAAGGTATTGATCCGGAAGTTCAGAATGGTATCGACTACCAGTTGTATCCAAGACCAAGAACTTTTGTATTAGGTCTTAACCTTGGGTTTTAATTATATAAAGGAATCGCGATGAAAAAACATAATAGATTATTCACAGCACTATTGGGATTGCTGATCCTGGCTTCTTCGTGTAAGAAGGACCTTGATCTGGCACCAACAAACGATATTACGGCAGATGTTGCTTATGCAACACCTGAAGGTTACAGAAGCGGTATCGCTAAGGTGTACGGCAGTATGGCAACTACCGGAAACCAGGGAGCAGGTTCGGGTGACCTGGGAGGAATTGATGCAGGAACGTCCGACTTCTTGCGTCTTTATTGGATGGCTCAGCAATTGCCGACCGACGAGGCTGCATGTGCATGGGTAGGTGATGACGGTATCCCGGGACTGGATTACATGAACTGGTCTTCTTCTAATATCATGTTGCTTGGCGTTTATGCCCGCAGCGTTTATCAGGTAACGCTTGTGAATGAATTCCTGCGCGAGAGTACAGATGCGAAATTATCTTCACGCGGTATCTCCGGTGCAGAAGCAGCCAACATCAAAGATTATGCAAACGAGGCACGTTTCCTGAGAGCATTTCAGTACTGGGTGTTAATGGACCTGTTCGGGAATCCTCCTTTTGTAACCGAAGCTAGCTCGGTAGGTAAGGAGTCTCCAAAACAGATTACTCGTGCGGAGCTGTTCAAATACGTGGAGTCTGAACTGCTTGCTATTGAAGGCAACCTGAAAGAGACAAACGAGTATGGCCGTGTGACCAAAGGAGCAGCCTGGGCTTTACTCGCCCGCCTTTATCTGAATGCGCAGGTTTACACCGGCACACCTAAATTCACTGAGGCGGCAGCCTATGCTGAAAAGGTGATTAACTCTGGTAAATACTCTTTGCATCCTGTTTATGCGAATCTGTTTAAAGCCGATAATAACCTGAACAACCCGGAAGTGATCTTCTCTATCAACTATGATGGAGTAAAGACACAGAATTATGGTGGTACAACTTACCTGATCAATGCCGCGGTAAATGGCGATATGAAACCTGAAACCTTCGGTATTCCGAGAGGCGGATG
This sequence comes from Arcticibacter sp., assembly GCF_053551015.1. NCBI lineage: Bacteria > Pseudomonadati > Bacteroidota > Sphingobacteriia > Sphingobacteriales > Sphingobacteriaceae > Arcticibacter > Arcticibacter sp. The sequence goes on from NZ_JBMQOB010000006.1 coordinate 135,438, forward strand.
GGGTGGTAACCGTAGCAGATCCAATCTTCCATCAGCCTTTGGTGATTACAAGACGACCCGCGACAAGAGGGCGATGTTCTTTGGCAGTAATCCGGTAATTACCGATATGTCTGTTTTCAAAGAAGGTTTGGCCGTCACAAAGTTCACGAACCTGACTTCTACAGGCGCAACTGCCGAATCTGTCGGCGGAACGTACTGCTCAACTGATTTTCCTTTGTTCCGCCTGGCGGAAATGCATCTGATCTATGCAGAAGCAGTGCTTCGCGGAGGTTCCGGAAATGCAGCGATTGCAGTAAATTACATCAACCTCCTTCGTCAGCGTGCATACGGTGATGCTTCGGGGAATGTAAGTGGCATTACGCTGGAAGACGTATTCAACGAACGCACAAGAGAGCTGTATTGGGAAGGCTTCAGACGTACTGACCTGATCCGTTACGGAAGATTTGTAGAGGGCACTTACCTGTGGCCTTACAAAGGTGGGGTGATCAATGGTAAGGCCGTTGAAGCATACCGTACGATTTATCCGCTACCTGCAACTGATGTGATTTCGAACACGAACTTGACACAGAACCCTGGTTACTAATTCGATTAAGTGATTCATCATGAGCTGCCGCGGTCAAGACCACCGGGTTCATGATGAATCATCACCTAAATAGAAATAATATTCTGATGAAAAAGATATTTAAGCATATAGGCGTACTTGCACTTACCATGTTTGTGCTTGCATCCTGCAAAAAGGACGAGGAGCGCTTGACTGTAAGCGGTGGAGATGCTCCGCTACTGGCGCTTTCGTCAACAACGCTAAACCTGAGTAAGGATAAGGCAGCCGACACGGTAATTACCTTCTCCTGGAATAACTATGACGTAAAATGGTCACAGCCTGACTACGCAACCAACATAACAGACTATACGATTGAGATCGATTCTGCAGGGCAGAATTTCGCTTCTCCATATCAGATTGACATGACCGGAAGGACTTCTGGAAAGTACAGCGGAGGGGATTTCAATGCTTTGCTGCTAAACCGTCTTCTGTTGCCTGCAGGCAAAGAGTCGGCTCTTGAAGTTCGTTTGAAGGCATCTGTTTCTCCTAACTCTTCTCCTGTATATTCCAACGTCGTGGCCATGAAGGTTACCCCTTACCTGGTTTCCAGCATTCCTGATTATCCTTCGCTGTTTATTGTGGGCAGTCACCAGGGTTGGACCCCGGCTACAGCACCTGCTATCCGTTCTGCGAAGAACGATGGTAGTTACGAAGGTTACGTGAACTTCCCTGATGCCAGCACGGAATTCAAGATCACTACAGCAAGAGACTGGGATCATCCGGCCTACGGAGATGCTGGTGCTGGTGCATTGAGTACATCCGGAGGAAATATCAAGCAGGAAGGTGCAGGTTATTACCTGATTAAGTTTAACGAGAAGACCCTGAAATGGTCTGCAGCGAAGACTACCTGGGCCTTGATCGGTGATGCTACACCAGGCGGCTGGGATGCCGATAGTCCGATGACATTCGATAAAGAAGCAAATGTGTGGAAAGCTACTTATACCCTCAAAGCCGGAAAGTACAAGTTCAGGGCTAATGGTAACTGGGATATGAACCTGGGTACAGGAAGCAATACTGGCGTGTTGAGCTATGGAGGAGACAATATTGAGTTGAAAGAGGCCGGAACTTACGAAGTGACCCTCGATCTGTCTAATGGAGCTTACTACATGTATAAGCTGACAAAGAAGTAAAATATAGATACATATCGTCCGGGTGCTCTCATAGCATCCGGACAGTATGATTTTACGCAGGCTTTCCCGGCCATGTGGGCTGAGTCTGCCATTGTGATACCAATAAACACTTAAGGAATGAAATTGAATTTTACTCTAGGCCTCGTTTGTCTGTTCTTGCATATTACGGCAATTGCTCAGGTGCCAGCGCTCGAAAGAGTGGAACCTGCCTTCTGGTGGGTGGGAATGAACAACCCGAAACTGCAGTTGGTTGTTCATGGAAACAACATTACTTCCCGCGAAGTGAAGCTGAACTATGCCGGCGTATCGCTCGCAGAGGTTCACAAGGTGGAGAACCCTAACTATCTGTTTATCGACCTGATGGTTTCAGCAGATGCCAGACCCGGTAAATTCAACATTGAATTCCTTTCGAAGAACCAGAAGAAACTGAGCTACGCATATGAGCTGAAAGCTCGTGATAAGTCGCCTAACCGGATCATGGGGGTGACGAACAAAGACTTTATATACCTCATCATGCCCGACCGCTTCGCCAATGGCGACAAGCGTAACGACGTGATCAAGGGTATGCAGGAAACTGCTTTAAACCGTGATTCCATGTATTACAGACATGGAGGAGATATACAGGGGATCATTAATCAACTCGACTATCTGGAAGATATGGGCGTTACAGCCTTGTGGCTGAATCCTGTTCTGGAAAACGATCAGCCTAAAACATCTTATCACGGATATGCCAATACAGAGAACTATAAAATAGATCCTCGCTTTGGTGATAACGCACTTTACAAGAAACTGGTGGACGAATCTCATGCACGTGGCATGAAGGTGATCAAAGATTTGGTACACAACCACTTTGGTAGTCAGCACTGGATCTTAAAAGATATGCCAACAAAAGACTGGGTCCATAACTGGCCTGAGTTCACCAAATCTTCTTTCAAAGATCAGGTGCTGTTTGATCCTTATGCATCAGAAGAAGATCGTAAGATCATGACCGATGGTTGGTTCGACGGTCATATGCCTGACCTGAATCAAAAGAATCCTTTCGTTAAGAACTACCTGACCCAGAGCCATATCTGGTGGATTGAATACGCTGGTCTGGACGGCTTCCGTCTGGATACATACGCCTACAACGATCCGGAGTTTATGGCAGAATGGGGCAAACAGATCAAGGCAGAGTACCCACGATTCACGTTTTTCGCCGAAACATGGGTGCATGGTATCCCTAATCAGGCATTTTTCACACAAGGAAACACCGTCAACAGAGGCTTTGACACTGAACTTCCCGGTGTGACTGACTTTCAAACCCTGTGGGGCATCAACGAGACCCTCAACGGGAAGTTTGGATGGAACGATGGTGTAAATAAGTTGTACACCACGCTGGCGAGCGACTTTATGTATCAGGATGCCACCCGGAACGTTGTGTTCCTGGATAATCACGATCTGAGCAGATTCTACTCTGTAATCGGCGAAGACTTCGATGACTATAAATCAGGTATCGCCTGGTTGCTGACCACCAGAGGAATCCCGCAGTTATACTACGGAACGGAAATTCTGATGAAGAATTTCTCGAACCCCGACGGTCTGGTTCGTGAGGACTTCAAAGGAGGCTGGGCTGGAGATAAAGAGAACAAGTTTAAGGCTCAGGGTCGCACGGCAAAAGAGAATGAAGCCTTCAACTTTGTCCGTACACTTGCCCGGTACCGCAAGAGCAACGAGGTGTTGCAAACCGGTAAAATGATGCAGTATGTGCCTGAAAATGGCATCTACGTGTATTTCCGGTACAACGCAGATAAGACCGTAATGGTCATCATGAACACCAATGAAACCGCTTCCGAGCTTCCGTTAAAGCGCTTTCATGAGCGGACCAAGGGCTTTTCAAAAGCCCTTAACGTGGTCTCTCAAGAGAAAATAAATTCATTGCAAACAATAAATATTCCGGCAAAGACCACATGGGTGCTGGAGTTACAGAAATAAAATGTCACAGATAAGAGCTTGTATATTCGACCTGGATGGTGTAATTGTTGATACCGCCGTATACCATTACCGCGCGTGGAAGCGCCTGGCTAATGAACTCGGCTTCGACTTTACTGAAGAAGATAATGAAAAATTGAAGGGGATAAGCCGCGTACAGTCGCTGGAGCTTATCCTGGGTTGGGGTGGAGTGGAGAAGACACCTGCTGAGAAACTTGAGCTGGCCACCCGAAAAAATACATGGTACGTGGAGATGATTCAGGAGATGACACCTGAAGAGATCTTACCTGGTGCGAAGGAATTCCTGGAAGCTGTAAGAGCAGCCGGACTGAAGTCTGCACTTGGTTCCGCCAGTAAGAACTCAGGCCTGATACTTGAACGTACCGGCTTGCTGCAGCTGTTCGATGTTATCGTCGACGGTAATGTTGTCTCTGCATCGAAGCCTGATCCGGAGGTGTTCCTGAAAGGTGCCGAGGCGCTGCAAATACCTCCCAGCCAATGTGTCGTGTTTGAAGATGCGGTTGCCGGAGTGGAAGCAGCCCGTGCCGGTGGAATGAAGGTCGTAGGTATCGGAACCCCCGAAATTTTAGGTGATGCTGATGTGGTTGTAAGCGGACTTGCGGCCTTTCGTGTAGATATGTTAGACGCTTTGTAGTCTGTTTTAGCTGAACAATTTTTACTGTATAAAATGAAAAAGTATATCGTTGCTGACGAGTGGAATATCATAGAGGAAGGTTTTGATCCTCATCTCAACAAAATATCAGAGAGTATTTTCAGCCTGGGTAACGGGCGCATGGGCCAGAGAGCAAATTTTGAAGAACACTACTCCGGTGAAACCCTGCAGGGTAATTATGTTGCCGGGATCTATTATCCCGACAAGACCCGCGTAGGATGGTGGAAGAACGGCTATCCGGAGTATTTCGCCAAGGTTTTGAATGCTGCCAACTGGATAGGTATTGATATTAAGGTCGGAGAAGAAACACTCGATCTTTATACCTGTGAAGTCTCCGATTTCAGGCGGGTATTGAATATGAAAGAAGGGTATCTGGAGCGCAGCTTTACTGCTAAGCTTCAAAGCGGCAAAACGCTCAGCGTCTATGCAAAGCGCTTCTGCAGCATTGTAGACGATGAGGCTGCTGCTATTCAGTACTCCGTTACTGCCCTAAACTTTGATGATGTACTGACTATCACTCCATACATTGACGGCGACGTGCTTAATCAGGATTCCAACTATGAGGAGAAATTCTGGGATGAAGTGTACAAGGAAGTTAACGGTCAGGATGCTTATCTGACGCTTCGTACCAAGAAGACGGCTTTTGACGTGTGCACCGCCAGCCGCTTCACCGTCGATACCGATCAAAGCTTCGACGTCGAAGAGTTGAGCAGGGAGAAATATGTGGGCGCGCGTTTCCGGATCCGGATTCTCGCAGGGCAGCAAATCAACCTGTATAAATATGCGGTAAACCTCTCTTCAGAGAACTATGCCAAAGAAGATTTGCTGCAGGCCAGTAAGAACCTGTTGAGCCGGGTGGCTGAAAAGGGCTTTGATACGATGCTCAATGAGCAGGCTGCTGCATGGGCAGAGAAGTGGAAAGAAAGCGATATCATCATCGAAGGTGATGTAGAAGCACAGCAGGGCATCCGTTTCAATATCTTCCAGCTGAACCAGACCTATACAGGTGAAGACGAACGTCTGAACATCGGTCCGAAAGGATTTACCGGCGAGAAATACGGAGGTTCCACCTATTGGGATACCGAAGCGTACTGCGTGCCGTTTTACCTGGCAACTGCTTCACCTGAGGTGACTCGCAAACTTCTGATCTATCGCCATAAGCATCTGCAGAAAGCAATTGAGAATGCTCAGAAACTCGGTTTTAAGGACGGTGCGGCGCTGTATCCGATGGTAACCATCAACGGGGAAGAATGCCACAATGAGTGGGAGATCACGTTTGAAGAGATCCACCGTAACGGGGCTATCGCATTTGCTATTTATAACTATATCCGCTATACCGGCGACAAGAAATACCTGAGTGAATACGGTCTCGAGGTATTGGTAGGCATTGCCCGCTTCTGGAGCCAGCGTGTGAACTGGAGCGAGGACAAGAAGCAGTACGTCATGCTGGGTGTAACCGGTCCAAACGAATACGAGAACAACGTCAACAACAACTGGTACACCAGTACCATGGCTTGCTGGTGTATGAAGTACGCCATTGAGGCGCTGGAATATGTTAGCAGAAACCACCCTGAGCGCTACGCAGAACTGACTTCAGCCATGTCGTTTGATGCACACAAAGAAGTGCAGGCATGGCAGCATATCGTCGACAATATGTATTACCCACAGGATGAGAAGCTCGGTGTGTTCCTGCAACAGGACGGCTTCCTCGACAAGGAGCTAAAACCGGTAAGTCAGCTTGATCCTGCAGACAGGCCTTTGAATCAGAAGTGGAGCTGGGATCGCATCCTGCGTTCTGTCTACATCAAACAGGCAGACGTGCTTCAGGGCCTATACCTGCTAGAAGATCAGTTTGATGAAGAGACCATTCGCAGGAACTTCGATTTCTACGAGCCCTTCACCGTGCATGAAAGTTCACTTTCACCATGCGTTCACGCTATCCTGGCAGCTAAACTAGGCGATCAGAAACGTGCCTATGAGTTTTACCTCCGTACATCACGTCTGGATCTTGACGATTACAATAACGATACGGAAGACGGACTTCACATCACATCTATGGCAGGTACATGGATGAGCGTTGTGGAAGGATTCGCAGGAATGCGCGTCCGCGATGATCAGTTGCATTTCAATCCATTCCTTCCTGAGAAATGGGAGTCATTCTCCTTCAACATCTTCTTTAGGGAATCGGTTATCAACATCAGTGTGGATAAGGAAGGCGCTTGTTTGAACAACCGGTCTGAAAAAGACATTACTGTTTACCTCTTTGGAAAACCTGTTGTTCTCGAGGGACAAAGTAATGTGAAAGTTAACAATCATTGCGCTGAATACCAGTAAATTTATAGCAGCACTCAATCAAAGTATAGATGAAAATTCGCTTTTTAATTGCCCTGATCGCAGCCGTTGCCTGGATATCTTGTGGAAACCGCAGCAAGAAGTCCGCACAAACAACAACTGACTCGCTGAACGCGACCGACAGCTCATCCAACAAGATCAATATTTATCAGATCATGGTGCGCCTGTTTGGAAACAAGAACACGACCAACAAGTTCTATGGTTCCAGAGATGAGAATGGTGTTGGGAAGTTCAGCGACATCAACGACAGGGCTTTAGAAGAGCTCAGGAAGATGAGTATCACACACGTGTGGTACACTGGAGTGATTGAGCATGCTACAATGACCGACTACTCGGCCGAGGGTATTAAGGTAGACGATCCGGATATTGTAAAAGGAAGGGCAGGTTCCCCCTACGCGATCAAGGACTACTACGATGTAAACCCTGATCTGGCCGTAGACGTCAAGAATCGGATGAGCGAATTTGAATCACTCGTTGGAAGAACACACCGGCACGGCCTCAAGGTCATTATCGATTTTGTTCCCAACCATGTGGCTCGTACCTATGCTTCAGATGCCAAACCTGCAGGAGTAGAAGATTTCGGAGAGAAAGACGATGTAACAAAGGCATTTTCTCCCATGAACGATTTCTACTACATACCCGGAAAGCCCTTTGTTGTGCCTGCGGGCACGGACGCCGGGGGAAAAGACTTCAAAAGTCCGCGTAAAGACATGAAGTTTGATGAGAACCCTGCCAAGGCTACCGGAAACAATGTATTTTCGGCAAGTCCCAGCCTGAATGACTGGTCTGAAACGATCAAGCTGAACTATGGTGTCGACTACCAGAACAAGGAAAAAACGCATTTTGATCCCATTCCACCCGTTTGGAATAAAATGAAAGACATCCTGAGTTTCTGGGCAAAGAAGAACGTCGACGGTTTCCGTTGTGATATGGCAGAAATGGTTCCCGTTGAGTTCTGGGCCTGGGTCATTCCGCAAATCAAGGAGATCAATCCAGAGATCCGCTTTATCGCCGAGATCTACAATCCCAAGCAATATGAGAAATATATCCGCGAAGGCAAGTTCGATTACCTGTATGATAAAGTGGGTCTGTACGACGGCATTAAGCGTCTGATCAGGAACGAGCCCACAGCAGATGTGAAAGACATCAGCCATGTGGTCCAGGTGGAAAGCAAAAATTTCTCCAGCCATATGCTGCGCTTCCTGGAAAACCATGACGAAGAGCGCATAGCGTCTAAAGGCTTCGCCGGAAACCCTGCTTATGCAAAACCCGGCATGGTCGTATCAGCAACGCTGTCGGGTGGGCCTGTCATGGTCTACTTCGGTCAGGAAGTAGCTGAACCGGGAAAAGGGGTAGAAGGCTTCGGGGGAGACGACAACCGCACCACGATCTTCGACTATTGGGGAGTACCTGAACATCAGAAATGGATGAACAACGGTGCGTTTGATGGTGCTCAGCTAAGCACAGAGCAACGCCAGCTGCGTAAATTCTATTCGGATCTGCTGCGTATATCAAAAGACACCGAATCTATTGTCAGCGGAGCTTTCAAAGAGCTGAACGGTCAACCGGAATTTAACAATCGCATGTATGCCTTCGTACGCTATACCGAAAAGGAGCGCGTACTCGTAGTGGCAAACTTCGACAGGTCAAAAACCTTGAAAACCAACATCAAGCTTCCAAAAGATCTTCTTGCGGGAGTGAAGAAAGGACAGATTAACATACAGGATCTTCTGAATGGGGAGAGCTTCAGTGCAGATCCGGCATCCGGCGGAATCCCCGTAAATCTGGGACGGTCTGATGCCCTTGTATACAAGTTTTAAACAACCAAAACCAAATTATGAGTACTGTTATTGAAAAGCCAAAGCTGTCTTTCTGGCAAATTTGGAACATGAGCTTCGGCTTCTTCGGAATCCAGTTCGGATTTGCTCTTCAGAACGGAAACGCCTCGCGTATCCTGCAGACTTTTGGTGCAGATGTTGAACATCTGTCACTCTTCTGGCTGGCAGCACCTATCACCGGGATGATCATACAGCCCATTATCGGGCATTATAGTGACCGTACCTGGACCCGTTTGGGCAGAAGGCGGCCCTACTTTCTTACGGGGGCGATCCTGGCGGCGCTGGCATTGATCTTTATGCCCAATGCGGCAATGCTTGCCTATCTGCTTCCTCCGATCATGGTTGGAGCGGGAATCCTGATGATCATGGATGCGTCTTTCAACGTGGCCATGGAGCCTTTCAGAGCCCTCGTCGCAGATAATCTTCCCAGCAGTCAGCACAGCGTTGGCTTCTCTGTTCAGACTTTTCTTATCGGTGCAGGTGCCGTTATCGGCTCCTGGCTCCCCTATATATTTTCAGAATACCTGGGTGTGTCTAAGGTTGCCAGCGAGGGTCATGTACCCGACAATGTGATCTATTCTTTCTACGTAGGTGCAGCCACCTTGCTTGCTACGCTGTTGTGGACCGTTTTTACCACAAAGGAATACTCTCCGGAGGAGCACGCCCGCTTCCAGTCACAGGAACCGGCAGCGGAAGAACAGAAAGGCATTCTGAACATCTTCACAGATTTCTCCAACATGCCTAAAACCATGAAACAGCTCGGACTCGTGCAGTTCTTCTCCTGGTTCGCCCTTTTCTCTATGTGGGTGTTTTCCACGCCTGCTATCGCACAGCATGTTTACAAGGTATTGCCCGGCGACACGTCTTCTACGCAGTATGCAGACGCAGCCAATTGGGTAGGTATCCTCTTCGGGATCTATAATGGCGTGTCGGCTATTTACGCGCTGTGTCTTCCTGCGATAGCACGGATGACCAGTCGTAAGATCGCACACGCTTTCTCCTTATGTGCAGGAGGGGCGGGACTGCTGTCCATTTATTATATTGAAGATCCGCAGCTCCTCATCTTTTCCATGATCGGTATCGGTCTGGCCTGGGGTAGTATCCTGGCGATGCCGTACGCAATCCTGTCGAGCTCCATACCAGCAAGAAAGATGGGTGTGTACATGGGGATTTTTAACTTCTTCATCACTTTTCCACAAATTGTGAATGGATTCTTCGGAGGAATGATCTTAAAGCAACTCTTCGGTGGTCAGGCCATTTATGCGCTGGTTATGGCCGGCGTGCTGATGTTCCTTGCAGCTCTTTCTGTCTTGTATGTGCAGGACCAGGGTGAGCAGGACCGCGGTTGATCCTTCAATGATACATAACTAACCATACCTATGAAAAATTTTATACTCTACATGCTGGTGCCGCTGTTTATTCTGTCGGCCTGCAAGAAAAAGGACATCGACGATCCTGAAATACCGGTTATAGAAGCATCCGGGGGACTCATTACCTGGTCCCCCGATTTTCCCAACAGCGAAGACGCGCTTACCATCACCTTCGATGCCACCAAGGGCAACGGCGGTCTGAAAGATGTATCCGGAAATATCTATATGCATGCCGGTGTTATCACCGATAAAAGCACCGGGAGCTCAGACTGGAAGTATGTAAAAAGCAGCTCTTTCAATACGCCTGATCCGGCGGTTGTGATGACGCCCCTCGGCAATAATCTGTTTAAGATCAGCCTCAGTCCGCGGTCCTTTTTTCAGGTGCCGGCAGCAGAAAAGATCCTGAAAATTGCGTTGCTCTTCAGAAATGCCGATGGCAGCAAAGTAGCGCGTAATACGGATAATAGTGATATCTACCTGCCCATCACGCAGGCAGGAGCAATCGACGTCCGCTTCGTTAATCCCGAGTTTTCGCCCACCTACGTACCTACGGCAGCAGTTCAGGTGAAAACAAGCGGAGAGGAATTGAAAATCTCTGCCCGTGCCTCCCGTGCCTCTAACCTTACTTTGTATCTGAATGGTACAGAGATTGCCACTGCCTCCAATACAAGCGCTATAAGTGCCAGTACAAAGGTGCAGGGCACCGGTACACAGGTTGTCAAAGTGGTGGCTACGAGTGCGGGTGCTACAGCCGAGTCATCCTTCAGCTTCACCGTAAACGGCAATGTTGAGGTTGCTGAGCTACCTTCAGGAGCCAAAGAAGGCGTCACCTTCATCAACAACGGGCGTTCGGCCATCTTCCATCTGTATGCGCCTGGTAAGCAGTTTGCCTATGTGGCAGGCGATTTTAACGACTGGAAGCCTGAGGCTGCGCAGTATATGAAGAAGACACCCGACGGGAAAAGCTGGTGGGTTCAGGTTGATAACCTCGATCCAGCAAAGGAGTATGCCTACCAGTACTGGGTAGATGGAACGCTTAAAGTGGCCGATCCGTATAGCGAGAAGATCCTCGATCCCTCAAATGATACCTACATACCTTCCTCGGTATACCCCAATTTGAAAGCATATCCCCAGGGAAAGACCACTGGTAACGTCAGCGTCATTCATGCACAAAGCCCGAAATACAGCTGGAAGAACAATACCTTCCGGCGGCCCGACACCAAAGATCTGGTGATCTATGAGTTGCACCTCCGTGATTTTGTGGGCACCCATAACTACAGCACCTTAACAGATACGCTGAATTACCTCAGCAGGCTTGGCGTGAATGCCATCGAGCTCATGCCGGTGAAGGAATTCGAAGGCAACTCCAGCTGGGGATATAATCCCTCTTTCTTCTTTGCGGCAGATAAATATTACGGCACCAAGGCAGCCCTGCAGCAGCTTATTGATGAGTGTCATTCACGCGGAATAGCCGTGATCCTGGATATGGTGCTCAACCATGCTTTTGGTCAGTCGCCCATGGTGCAGCTATACTTCAATCAGGGTGCGGGTAAGCCTGCCACCAACAGCCCCTGGTTCAATGCCGATCCTACTCACCCCTACAATGTGGGATATGATTTCAACCATGAGAGCCCCGATACCAAACGCTTTGTTAAAAACGTCCTGAAGTTCTGGATGGAGGAGTATAAAGTAGATGGCTTCCGCTTCGATCTGTCGAAAGGCTTCACCCAGAAGAACTCCGGAACCTCTGATGTGGCGGTAAACGCCTGGAGTGCCTATGACGCGAGCCGCGTGCAGATCTGGAAGGATTATAACTCCTATATCAGATCCATCGATCCCGAATTCTACGTCATTCTGGAGCACTTTGCAGCCGACCAGGAGGAGAAAGAACTCAGCGACGAAGGCATGATGTTCTGGAATAACCTGAACCACTCCTATAATGAAGGAACGATGGGTTATGTGAACAACTCTGACCTGTCGCGTGCCTTTTACGATAAGCACGGCTTTACGAAGCCTTATAACCTCATCACCTACATGGAAAGTCATGATGAGGAGCGCCTGATGTTCAAGAACCTGCAATACGGTGCTGTTTCAGGTAACTATAGTGTAAAAGATCTCCCTACAGCCCTGAAGAGACAGGAGCTTGCTGCGGCCTTCTTCTTTACCATCCCGGGTCCCAAGATGATCTGGCAGTTCGGAGAGCTCGGCTACGATAAATCGATCGAGGAAAACGGACGGACAGGGGAGAAGCCCATCCTATGGCAGTACAACAGCGATTCACGCCGGAAAGCCCTCTACAACGTATATGCACGTCTTATCAGCCTGAAGAAGAACAATGCTGTATTTGCGTCTACAGACTTTCAGTATAACCTCACAGGTGGCATCAAGACGATCACCTTGAAAAGCGCGTCTATGAACGTGGTTGTTGTGGGTAACTTCGAAGTGACAGCCAAACAGGCCAGTGTGGCGTTCCCACAAGGCGGAACCTGGTATGATCACTTCAGCGGAACGACGACGACAGTCTCAGGAGGCTCGCTTACGCTCGATCTGCAACCAGGCGAATATCATATTTACAGCAGTGCGCCTTTAAAATAAGGGAATAATTTCCCGGTAGTGCACAAAAAAGAAAAGGCTTTAAGTTTCTGCAACTTAAAGCCTTTTCTGTATATCGGAGAAAAGGGAACTTACACGTTGAAACGGAAGTGCATGATGTCGCCGTCTGCAACAACATACGTCTTTCCTTCCACGCTCAGTTTACCAGCCTCTTTACAAGCTGCTTCAGAGCCATACTTGATGAAGTCTTCGTACTTGATCACTTCTGCACGGATAAAACCTTTTTCAAAGTCACTGTGAATCACCCCGGCAGCCTGAGGAGCTGTAAAGCCCAGTGTAATAGTCCACGCACGTACTTCCTGTACACCCGCTGTAAAATAGGTACCCAGGTTCAGCAGGCGGTAAGCCGCACGGATCAGCTGGCTGACACCCGACTCCTGTAAGCCCAGGTCATTCAGAAATTCCTGTCTTTCTTCATAGCTTTCCAGTTCCGCAATTTCTGATTCGATCTTTGCAGAGATGATCAGCACCTGTGCATTCTCTTCCTTCACTGCTTCCTTAACGCGATCTACATACGCATTTCCGTTTGTAACAGAGTTCTCATCCACATTACAAACGTACACTACAGGCTTTTCGGTCAGCAGGAACAGGTCTTCAATAAACACCCTGTCTTCTTCAGCAATCGGCGCGGTACGCACAGACTTGCCTGATTCAAGGTGTGCCTTTACGATATTGCAAACCTCATAAGCCTTCTTGGCATCCTTATCACCGCCGGTCTTCGCCATCTTTTCCACCTTCTGGATCTTTTTGCTCACGGCATCAAGATCTTTCAGCTGAAGCTCAGTATCGATAATCTCTTTGTCACGGATCGGGTCAACAGAGCCGTCCACGTGTATCACGTTACCATCATCAAAACAACGAAGTACGTGGATGATCGCATTAGTCGCACGAATATTTCCCAGGAACTGATTCCCAAGTCCTTCACCCTTACTTGCACCCTTAACCAGTCCCGCAATATCCACGATCTCGATCGTATTCGGAACCACCCGGTTAGGGTTAACCAGCTCGGCCAGTTTCGTCAGGCGCTCATCCGGAACCGTGATAACACCTACGTTAGGTTCTATCGTACAGAAAGGGAAGTTGGCTGCCTGTGCTTTAGCATTCGATAAACAATTAAAAAGGGTTGATTTTCCAACGTTGGGTAAACCAACGATTCCGCATTGTAAAGCCATTTATATGTGTAAGTTGAATTTTAAAACTATAATCTCAATTTTAAGGGGTATGAAAGCGGTAGCCCAGCAGCTTATAAGCCAGCTTGGCCAGCGTATATTCTGAAAGGATACTTCCTTCAACAGGCGCACATTCTACAATGTCAAAGCCTACTACATTCCGTTCCCGGCAAACCTGACGCAACAGATGCAGGGTTTCAGTCCAGAACAAACCATTTGGCTCGGCAGTACCGACAGCCGGCATAATAGATGGGTCGAAGCCATCCGCATCGATGGTGATATACACATCATTGTTCAGCGGGCCGATAATCTCATCCATCCACAGGGGATTGGTTCTGATCTGATGCGCGTAAAAGGTATGGATGTTTTCAGACGACTTGATCAGCTCGGCTTCTTCCTTTGCCTGCGCGCGGATCCCTGCCTGGCAGATCGTTAAACCCATATCATGGATGCGCGCCATGACGCAGGCATGCGATAGGGGGTTATCCTGATAGCTCTGACGCAGATCTGAGTGTGCATCGATCTGCAGAATACTTAAGTTCCGGTACTTTTTAACAAACGCCTTTACGATCCCATAAGTTACCGTATGTTCGGCACCCAGAGAAACCACAAACTTGTTATCTTTCAAAAGCCTGCTTGTCGACTCTTCGATCAGCCCTACAGCCTCTTCGTTGACAATGCCTTCAAAGTTCAGGGGCTCTTCCGTATGGATTCCCAGCTTCTCAACAATTTCGGTGTCGATTTCCTCATCATAGCACTCTACGAACTCTGATGCAGCAACAATAGCAGCAGGACCCTTTGCAGATCCGGCCACGTAAGATGAGGTATATTCGTAAGGCAATTGTTGAACCACCACCTTACTGGTATCGTAAGCGGTTAAAGCAGGATCAGTAAGTCCAAGGAAATGATTACCGGGTGTAGCCTTCATTGTTGAAAAATAAGGGCAAAGATATAAAATATCAATCAGGGTGGTCTGTAAAAAAGAGAAACCATACCGCATGCGGTATGGTTTCTCTTTTAAATCTTTTATGAAATGATTTTAACGACTATTGAGGTCGTTAAAAAGTAAAATCATCTTCAGCCTTAACGACTTCAGCAGGTTGTTCGCTGAACTCATATTTCTTTTCTATAACATCCTGGTGAGCTTTGATGTAGTCAACCGTGTCTTTCAGACCTTCAGCAAACTTCTCAAAATCTTCTTTGTACAGAAAGATCTTGTGTTTAACAAAAACCCCGTCCTCCAGACGTTTTTTGCTCTCCGTAACCGTGATGTAGTAGTCATTTGAACGTGTTGACTTTACATCAAAAAAATAGGTACGTTTCCCGGCTCTTACTTTCTTCGAAAAAACCTCTTCTCTCTCTTTGTTTTCAAAATCTCCCATGTTATAGTTAAAGTTTGGTTGCGGTAAATATAACGTATAAATATTTAAAGATCAAAATACAATTTATTTCACACAAAGTCACTTATCTCCCTGTACCTGGTCTTCTAAAAGCTGTTTTTCGTAGAGATATTGGTACGGTCCGCCTTTCTTCAGCAGCTCTGTGTGATTTCCCTGCTCTACGATCTGTCCCGCGTCAAATACCAGGATTTTATCTGCATTCTTAATGGTCGATACGCGATGAGAAATTAAGATACTCGTCTTACCCTGTAAATTGCTTCCCAGATTTTTCAGGATTTCCTCTTCAGTCTTGGTGTCGATAGCAGAAAGGCAGTCGTCCATTACCAGAATCTGCGGAGATTTGATCAGTGCACGTGCAATTGAGACACGCTGCTTTTGTCCGCCCGACAAGGTCACGCCTCTTTCGCCCACCATGGTTTCGAAGTTATGTTCAAACTTCATGATGTTGGAGTACACCGCCGCGTCTTTCGCTGCCTGATGTACCTTTGGCATTTCCGTTGATGCTTCACCGAAAGCGATATTGTTCGCTATCGTATCTGAAAACAGGAATACTTCCTGCGGTACAAAGCCCGTTTGGCTTCTGTATTGACGAAGGTCAACCTCAGTCAGAGGCACGCCGTCAATCAGGATGCTGCCCTCGGTAGGGTCATACATTCGCATGATGAGGTTGGCTATGGTCGACTTCCCCGAACCGGTTCTGCCGGCAATAGCCACAAACTGTCCCGGTTCAATCGTGAACGAAACATTGTCCAGCGCTTTGATACCCGTATCCGGATACACGAACGTGACGTTGCGGAATTCAATTCGCCCCCTGATTTCCATCGGGGAGGAGGTCTTTGATTGTATGTCAGGCTGCGTTTGCAGGAATTCGTTAATTCGTTTTTGAGAGGCGGCAGCACGCTGAATGAGGGAAGTTACCCAGCCCAGTGACATGACCGGAAACATCAGCTGGTTTACATACACCACGAACTCGGCAATATTACCCGCAGAGATTTTGCCGTCCATCACCTCCAGACCACCAATATATACGGTTACGATAGTGCTGATGCCTATCAGGAGCAACAATACGGGGTAGAATATGGCTTGTACCTGCACCAGATCGAGCGAGGTCTTCTTATAGTGTTCGCTCTCTTGAGCAAATTTTTCGCGGATATCGTCTTCCCGTCCGTATGATTTGATTACCCGTATCCCAGAGAAATTTTCCTGAGCAAAGCCTGACAGTCGCGAAAGCTGTTTCTGAATCTGCTCGCTCCGGTCATTGATCATGGAGTGTACATAGTAGATGATCACCGCCATGAGCGGCAGCGGCAGCAGGCTGAAGAAGGCAAGCTTGACACTCACGTTCACCATAAATCCGATAATCAGCGCAAAAAGGACGATGGTGTTGAGACTGTACATGATGGCCGGTCCTACATACATACGGACGCGGCTGACATCTTCCGTCGCCCTGTTCATCAAATCGCCGGTATCGTTTCTTCTGTAGAAGCTCATGGAGAGTTCCTGATAATGGGCGTATATCTCGTTCTTCAGATCATATTCGATATGGCGGGACATCAGAATGATGGTTTGCCTCATGAAGAACAGGAACAGGCCGCGGAGCAGGGCAAGCACCAGCACCAGGGCACCGAAGAACAGAAGGCTTGAGCTGAATACTTCGTAAATGATCTGCTGGCGGTTAAATCCGTAGAACAGCCTGTACACGCCGATGTTCTCGCTCACCAGGTCAAAAGCGATCTGGATCACCCTCGCAGGCAATACACCGAAAATGTTCGAAATGATGACGAACAAGATCCCCGGAAGTAATCTCCAGCGGTATTTATAGAAGAACTTGTTTAGATAGGCCAGATGTTTCATATCCCGAAAGCAAAAGTACATAATTACCGGAGATCTGTTGCCCTCATGTTCTGCTCTGTTTGCTAACATGGGCAACAGCCGGGGCAGAGCAAAGAACGGCATGATCGGCCGGCTGAATGCTGATATGCCGGTACTCATCAGATAGCCCAGGCAGAGAAATATGCAAAGAAGCGATCCGAAACGGTGCTTTTCGCGAAAAAATTACTACTTTTGAGCCCTCATTCTGTCCATAAAATATGTCTTTAAAGTCGTTTGAAGAAGGTTCTGTTTTTAATCAACTAAGTAAATGTTCGCATCAGAACGTCGTGTTCTGCAGTGATGAAGATACGGGGTTAAAGGCGATCATTGCTATCCATGATACCACACTGGGCCCTGCATTGGGAGGTACCAGAATGTGGACTTACAGCACAGAGGCAGACGCATTGAGCGATGTGCTGAGGTTATCCAGGACGATGACTTACAAAGCGGCCATCAGCGGACTGAATCTGGGTGGTGGAAATGCAGTCATCATCGGTGACAGTTCAAAAGATAAAACAGAGGCTTTAATGCGTCGTTTCGGTCGTTTTATCAAAAACCTGAACGGCTCATTCATTACCGCAGAAGATTTGGGTACCAACACCCGTGATATGGAATACATCCGTATGGAAACCCAATATGTAACCGGCGTGCCGGAAACTCTGGGTGGAAGCGGAGATCCTTCGCCAATTGCGGCTAAGGGTGTACTAATGGGCATCAAGGCCTGTATCAAAGAACATTTCGGAAACGATAGCCTGGTTGGACGTTCTATCGCTGTTCAGGGTATCGGGCAGGTAGGCGAGAACCTGGTGCATTTACTTCGTGAAGAGAATGCCAAGGTATATGTGAGCGATATCAATGAAGATCGTCTTATGCGGGTAGCCGCTAAATACGGTGCGCAGGCCGTATCCAACAATAATCTGCTTGATCTGGAATTTGACGTTTATGCACCTTGTGCTATGGGTGGAACTATCAACTCGGAGACTATACCGAAAATGAAGTGTGCCATTGTTGCGGGTTCGGCAAATAACCAGCTGGCTGATGAGGATCTGCACGGAAAAATGCTGTTGGAGAAAGGGATACTTTACGCTCCTGATTATCTGATCAACGCAGGTGGAATGATCAACTGCTACTCTGAACTATCCGGCTACAGCCGTAAGCGGACCATGCAGCTGGCAGAGAATATTTATTCGGCAACCAGAAGTGTGCTTCAGAAATCAGTTCAGGATCATATCCCGGCAAACCGCGCGGCAGACATTATCGCCGAAACGCGTATTGCAGATATTAAAAGAATTAAAGGGTCTTACTAGTGTGCGCTTCGCTTAGGCGAACGTGAACTGGCAAGGCGGGTATATTTTATTACAAATCGTTCTTATAACATGTTAAACAGAAGGCAGCTTAGAGTTAAAGTATTACAGGTATTATATGCATACCAATGCTCAGAAGACAAAGTAGCAAAGGTTTTCGAGAAAAAATTATTAGAAAGCGTAGATGAGGTGTATGAAATGTATATCTACCTGCTTGGTTTACTCGTTGATGTTGCCGACTACGTACTGATCGACGCGAATGAGCGTGCTAACAAGCACCGTCCGTCGGAAGCCGATCTGAATGCCAATACCCGACTGAATACCAACAAATTTATTCAGTTGCTGCGTGAAAACCCGGCATATCAGGCCAATGCCAAGAAATATTCGCTGGCCTCAAGCCTCGATCTGGAGGTAACCAAACAGATTTTTAACATCCTGAAAGAATCTGAGACCTACCAGAACTATCTCGAGAGTGAAGACACTTCACTTCGTGCCGAGAAAGATATCATCAAATTCATTTACAAAAAGATTATCCGTGTAACCCCGGGGATTGAACAGACTTTTGAAGAAAAGTTCATCAACTGGCCTGTGGACAAAGAAGTACTGGAAGCGATGCTGGCCAAAACGTTCAGCAATTTCCAGAGCGAGGTTCCTACGGAGAATAAACTGGCACTCATCAGCTCTTCATGGTCTGAAGACAGGGATTTTATTATCGACCTGTTCTCCAGGGTGATCGCATTTGACGAGGAGTTTCAGCGTTTTATTTCTGATAAGACGAAGAATTGGGAGGCTGACCGTATCGCTATTATCGATATTCTGCTGATGAAGATGGCTATTGCCGAGCTGATTCACTTCCAGGGTATCCCGGTAAAAGTTACAATGAATGAGTACATTGAAATTGCAAAAGAGTTCAGTACGCCTAAAAGTAATTTGTTTATAAATGGTATTTTAGACAAAATTTTAGCTGACCTCAAGGCTGCGGGTAAAATCCGCAAAACAGGCCGGGGTTTAATTGAATAAATTATATGAAAAAGCTTTTTATCATCGCCGTTGCCGGACTTGCAATCAGTTTATCTGCATGCAACAGCAACAAAACATCTGAAGGAAATACTCAGGATTCGGTGGCTGCTGATTCTGCAGGCAACGCCACGATCGTTTTCGAAGAAACAGAATACGATTTCGGAAAGATCACCGATGGAGATAAAGTGTCTCACGACTTCAAATTCACCAATACAGGTACCAGTCCGCTTATCATCTCTAATGCTTCTGCAAGCTGTGGCTGTACGGTACCTGAGTATCCGCATGAGCCTATTGCTCCGGGTGCGAGTGCGATGATCAAGGTTGTTTTTGACAGCTCTGGTAAAGTAGGTCTTCAAAATAAACAGGTGATTATCACGTCTAACGCGGCAACACCATCCACTGAACTTTTCATGAAAGGTGAAGTTCAATCATTAACTAAATAAATTTTAAAATGACAGTATCAATCTTATTGCAAGCTGCGGGTGCGTCTCAGTTCATGAGCTTCCTGCCAATGGTGTTAATCATCATCGTATTTTACTTTTTCATGATCCGTCCGCAGATGAAGAAAGCGAAAGACCAGAAGAAGTTTATCGAAGAGCTGAAAAAAGGGGATAAGGTGATCACTTCTGCAGGTATCCACGGCAGAATCATTGACATGAACGAAACGTCTTTCCTTATAGAGGTAGAAAGCGGCGCGAAGATCCGCTTCGACAAGTCGGCCATCTCGCTTGACGCTTCAAAAGCACTCAACGCAGTTAAGGCTTAGAAATTTTGGAATGCCGTCTTTTAAGACGGCATTCTGCTTATTAAGGGAAGTTTGTTATATCTTTATCGATTATGCCCTTGATAACACTGAATCGCACGGAAAGACGCCGTTTAACTGTTTTTATCAGCTGTTTAATCGTTGCGTTTGCCACCTGGATGATGATCGCGTTATCGGGTAATTATGTGTACATGGTTGATTCCAAAATCAACTATATCGATCCGCCTGAAAACCGGGCATACCATCCGCTACAAGACGACAGCGTATCTTTGCGCATTGAAGGCTCCGGCTGGCAGTTACTCTTTTCGCGGCTTCGTTTGCAGCCCACTGCAATTAATGTGAGCCTCCGCTCCCTCAGCACGCGCAGCTTTATCGTTTGCTCCAGTCAGTTGGCTGATATCAACAAGCAGTTCAATTCCAGTCAGCGGGTCATATCCATCCTCCCAGACACCTTATTCTTCGACTTTTCGAAACGCTCGGTGAAGAAAATCCCCATCCGGCTGATGCATAATCTGACATTTGAGAAGAACTATGGTATTTCGGGACCTATCAGGATGACGCCTAATCATGTGATCGTAAACGGAGCTACAGAAGACCTGAAGGGCATTAGTGCCTGGCCCACGAATATGCTCACCCGGAATGAGGTAAGTGCGCCGGTAACGGCAAAGGTGGGCTTCATGGAGTCGAAAGCGAACAATATTGATGTTTTTCCCTTGTCAGTCAAGGTGGAGATCCCGGTGGAAATGTTTACGGAGAAGATTGTGGAGGTCCCGGTAAAAGTGCTGAATGCAAAAGGCAGGGAGGTGCAGGTCTTACCTGAACGGATCCGGGTTACGGTGCTGACGCCTCTAAGCAGGTATCCGGCTATTAAGGCAGATTCATTTGCGGTCTCGATCGATTTGAGCGACAAGAGGGAAGCCGGCTATTCGCAACTGCCTGCTAAGGTAAAGCGTATCCCCCAGTTCACGAAGATGGTGAAGGTGGACCCCCAGGTCGTCGATTTCTTTATTAAATAATCAAATGCTGAAGATTGGTATAACCGGAGGGATCGGCAGCGGGAAAACAACCGTATGCCGTTTATTTGAGCTTTTAGGCGTGCCTGTGTACTATGCCGATGTGCGTGCGAAGATGCTGATGCAGACAGACGAAGAGCTCATTGCCGGCGTCACAAAAGCCTTTGGTGAAGAGGTATATGCGGGACAAACGCTCAACAGGGCTCTTTTAGGCTCCATAGTTTTCAATAATGCCGGCTTGCTTGATGTTCTGAACGGCCTGGTTCATCCCGCGGTCTTCCGTGATTTCGACAGGTGGGCACTGCAGCAGAAGGGGCCTTATGTGTTGAAGGAAGCAGCCATCTTGTTTGAGAGCGGATCGGCAAAAGACTGTGCATATACAATCCTGGTGAAGTCGCCTCCCGAGCTGCGAATTGCCCGCGTCATGTCGCGCGATGGCATCAGCAGAGAGGATGTGATGAAACGCATCGATAAGCAGATGAGCGACGAAATGAAAGAAAAGCTGGCAAGCTTCGTCATTATGAATGATGAGATGCATCTGGTCATCCCGCAGGTTCTTGCCTTGCATGACCGATTTACTGATTTAGCATTAACAACTCATGATATTACCTGATTTCCTGGCTTTCAAAGAGTCGGGATTATATTGCCGGGCCGGCGATTTTTACCTGGACCCGAAGCTGCCCGTGAAGACGGCGGTGATAACACATGCCCATGGCGATCATGCCTGTCCGGGGAATGAGCTGGTTTACTGTACGCCTGCTACAGCAGCCATTATGGAGCTCCGGCTCAGGAAGAATGCGGCGAAGCAGTTCCGCACCTTCGGTTTTCACCAGCCTTTCTCGATCGGCGGGGTGAAGATCACGATGATTGCCGCAGGGCATATCCTCGGGTCGGCGCAGATCCTGATGGAGTATGAGGGCACGCGATACCTGTATACAGGTGATATTAAGATGCAGGAGGACCCAACCTGTGAGCCCATCGATGTGGTACAAGCAGACGTACTCATTACTGAAACCACGTTTGCTAATCCGGATGTGCTGCATCCCGATCCGGCAGAAGAGATCAGCAAGCTGAATGCCTCTAATCACAACGTGTTGCTGGGATCATACTCACTCGGGAAGAGCCAGCGATTGGTAAATCTGATCACGCGATACTGTCCGCAGCGTTCCGTTCTGCTGCACCACTCGATGGTCGGCATTACCAAATTATATGAAGATTTCGGGTTCAATCCGGGCAATTATGCCCCATATAACCGGAAATTGATGAAATACCCCGACAAAGGGTTTGTTTATATTGTTCCTCCTCTTACATTTGACTGTTATTTCAGAGCAAAGGGCGTATTGAGGGCTTTTGCTTCCGGCTGGAAGCGACTGCAGGCTCAGAATGATCTTTCGATTTATATATCAGATCATGCGGACTGGAGCGACATCCTGAAATATATAGAGGCTGTAAAGCCTTCGGAAGTATGGACCCTTCATGGGGACGGCGAGCACCTGAGAAAGCATTTTTCGGGAGTGATGCCGGTTAAACTACTATCCTGATGTTGGAAGAACAGAAGGACTATTATTTTAATGAAGAAGGGTTCATGGTTTTCACGGCTGAATATCATCAGAAGAGAGGATACTGCTGCAAAAACAAGTGTTTACACTGCCCATGGAATTACGGACAATCAGAAAACGAAAAGAAGATTAACCGTTAATTGAAGAAAAATGGAATTAGAGAAGGAAATCCATCAGGTAAGATTTAAGAACGACTATCACAAATTGGTTGTTAATATGATCTATTCTTACAGCTGGGTTACCGGGCTGGTAAAGGAGCGCCTGAGTACTGAACAGGTTACATTGCAACAATATAACCTCTTGAGGATACTGCGCGGTCAGTACCCGAAGGCTTCGACCATTAACCTGATCAAGGAGCGGATGCTCGATAAAATGTCGGATGCCTCACGGATTGTTGAGCGACTGGTTCAGAAGAAGCTGGTGACGCGCACAGTCAACTCACACGACAGACGGGCCGTAGATATCCTGATCACACAGAAGGGTCTGGATGTGCTGTCATACCTCGATCCGGTGGTCACACCAGTAGATATCCTGAGCAACAATCTCTCGGAAGAAGAGTGCAGGCAGCTGAATATCTTGCTGGATAAGCTGCGGGGCTAAGCTCTGCATAGCCCTAGTGCAGGAAGAATCCTGCCAGGGCAATTGCCGTACCACTCAGTACGGCGATGAGTTTGCGCTTATTGAAATGATGGTCGACACTTGATTCGAAGAGGATGGTGGTGGATATATGGAGGAATATTCCGATTACCACGGCCATGATCCTGTCAAAATAGGCGTCGATATCGCCAATTGAACCATTACTGATCCCGTTGCTAAGCAGGTATCCCAGAGGAGACATGAGTGAAAACAGCACGATCATCGTGACGATCATGTTCTTGCTTACCTTGTTTTGCATAAGTACGCTGGCAAGGGCAAAAGCGGCAGGGATATGGTGCAGGGCAATACCGAACAGCAATTCGTTCTGATGGCCTTGTGTAAGCGGCATTCCTTCCAGGAAGGCGTGCAGGCAGAGGCTGACCATAATCCCGTATGGGAAATGATGATGGCCATGCGTGGCACTGTGCACGTGACCGTGTTCGATACCGTCTGAGAATTGCTCCAGAATAATCTGAAACAGGAAGCCTCCAAGAATGAAGAGCCCGATATTATGATCATGAGCCTCGTAAACCTCGGGAATCAGGTGCAGAACGGTGATGGCAAATAGATAGGCGCCACTGAAGGATAACAGCAGCTTTATTCTTTGAGTATTTTCTTTTTGAAAAAAGAAGATACTCATCCCGCCAACGAAGCAGCTGGAGAAAAGTACTATCAGCTTCCAGTATTCCATATTTGTTTCATGTAAAGAGTGAGGAAGGTAGAGCCCACGACATAGCCCACCAGAGATCCTAAAAGAGCCCCTACAGTGACATCTATCGGGAAGTGGACACCTACGTACACCTGAGCGAAAGAAATGCTAAATGCCCATCCCAGAGCTAGCGGAATTATCGGCTTCCAGCGGTGTGCAAAGACAACGATCAGGAAGACGCCGATAGCGAAGTGATTGGTAGCATGGGAGGATGGAAAACTGAAGCCCCCTCCGCAGTGCACCAGCGAGCGGATATCTTCCCTGAAGCCTATTTCGTTGCAGGGCCTGAGCCTTTCGAAGATCGGCTTGATCATGGATGCACTTACAAAATCGCTGATGGCGAAGGTGATGAGCAGGAAGATGACGCAGATCCATCCGAATTTCTTGTAGTGACGCGCCAAGAAGACGATTAGAAAGAAGTATAGCGGTATCCAGAAAAATCTGTTCCGGAGCAGGGGCATGATCCAATCAAAGAAGGGATTGGCAAGCCCTTGGTTGATACCCAGAAATGCCTGGTGATCAAGTTGGATTAGCTGGTCAAACATCTGCTTTTTTGCAAATAAATATTAATCGGTCTGATGTAGTTTCTTCGTATTCTGACAGAGAGTAGTCGCCGTAGTGATGCACCACCTCAAAGCCGCTTTGTTTAAAAAGCCTTTGGAAGTCGGCGAGCGAAAAAGCAACAACTTCTTCTTTGTATTCGTGTGCGTGCCCTTTGTCTTCAAAGTTAATGGTTTTGATGATCTTACCATTTTCCACACGCTTGGTAATATGGAAGGTAATGCCATCGATTTTCTTCGTTGCCTTAGAAGTCAGGTGGCTTAATATCTTGCTGCTGTTGAAATAGTCGAGGACAAGCAGGCCATCAGGATGCAGCGACTTACGGAAAGCTTCGAGGGCTTTGATATGGTCGGCCTCCGATTCGAAGTAACCAAAGCTTGTAAAAAGGTTAAGTGCCACATCAAAGTAGTTGATATACAAGAGGTGGCGCATGTCGTGCTCGTAAAAGTGCAGCTTTTCGTTTTCGAAGCGCTTGGCGTAAATCACGTTGGAATGCGAAAGGTCAATACCTGTCACATCGTAACCTTTTTTGTTGAGGTAAATGGAATGCCTGCCTCTGCCGCATGCGATGTCGAGGATCCGTGCATCAGGATGGGGTGTGAATCGGGAGCAAAGGTTGTCGATAAAGAACTCGGCCTCAGAATCGTTGTGCTGACTGTAAAGAACGTGATAATAAGGAGAGTTAAACCAGCTTTGATACCATTTATCGGGCATATCGTAGAATTTACAATTTGCAAACTTACATATTTTTTAGCTCTCGCTAATTACCGATGCTAAAAGGGCTTAAGCATCTTCCGGGGCCGGGGATATGTAAGTCGAATTAACTGTTTTATTCTTATTTTTGGCGCACATAAAAAAACTTATCGTGACGCTAATAAAATCAATTTCAGGAATCAGAGGTACGATCGGCGGCAAGTCAGGCGATGCGCTTACCCCTGTAGATATACTTAAGTTTACCGCTGCCTACGGCAAGTGGATAGCACAGAAAACAGGAAAGAACAAAATCGTGATCGGCCGGGATGCCCGCATCTCGGGTGAGATGGTTCGCAACCTGATTGCCGGTACATTGCAGAGCATCGGGATGGATGTGATAGACCTCGGTCTTTCCACGACGCCGACCGTGGAGGTAGCTGTACCTGCAGAAGGAGCAGGAGGTGGCATCATCATCACGGCAAGTCACAACCCCAAGCAATGGAACGCGCTAAAGCTGCTGAATGCTTCGGGCGAGTTTATCAATGATCAGGAGGGCAAGGAAGTTCTTGAGCTTGCTGAGACCATGGACGATCTGGATTTTGCCGGTGTGGACGAGCTGGGTACCATCACGATGAACGATACTTACCTGCAAAAGCATATCGACATGATCCTGGCCTTGCCAATGGTGAATGTGGAACTGATCAGAAAGGCTCAGTTTAAGGTGGCGATCGACTGTGTGAACTCTACAGGTGGCATCTTTGTGCCTGTCCTGCTCAGGGCGCTCGGTGTTGAAACGATCCATGAGCTGTATTGTAAGCCTGACGGACATTTTCCGCATAATCCTGAGCCGCTGCCCGAGAACCTGGTGGCACTGTCGCAGGAGGTAGTGGCGAAGCGTGCTGATCTGGGTATTGCCGTGGATCCGGATGTGGACCGTTTGTGTTTCATCTGTGAAGATGGTGCCGCCTTTGGCGAGGAATACACGCTGGTTGCTGTAGCCGACTTTGTGCTGAAGAAGCAGGGAGGTAATACGGTTTCGAATCTCTCATCAACAAGGGCGCTGCGTGACGTGACCGAGCGGGCAGGACATATCTACCAGGCAGCCGCAGTGGGAGAGGTGAACGTGGTGACGAAGATGAAGGAAACCGGGGCGGTTATAGGTGGTGAAGGGAATGGCGGGGTGATCTTCCCTGAGCTGCACTACGGCCGTGACGCGCTGGTTGGAATCGCTTTGTTCCTGACGCATCTGGCGGAATCCGGACAGAAGGTGTCGGAGTTGCGTGCGTCCTATCCGAGCTACTTCATCTCGAAAAACAAGATGACGTTGACGGCGGAAATGGATATAGATGGTTTGCTTAAAAAGGTTCAGGATAAATATATTGATCATCCACATTCAACGATCGATGGATTGAAGATTGAATTTGGCAGTGAGTGGGTACATCTGAGACGGTCGAATACAGAGCCGATCATCCGGATCTATTCAGAGTCTTCATCAGAAGAAAGTGCAAATGCCCTGGCGAGCAGGTTGATTGCGGATATGAATGCCCTGTTAGGGTCTTAATTAATACGATAAATGCGAGTGTACTTAGACAATGCTGCGACTACTCCGCTTGATGCGGAGGTGTTGAAGGAGATGACATCGGTAATGGAAAGTTGTTTCGGAAACCCGTCATCCATTCACGGTCACGGCAGAGAGGCGAGGGCGCTGGTGGAGCGGGCCAGGAAAACTGTGGCCGGCTTGCTGAATGCGGCGCCTTCCGAGATTTTTTTTACTTCCGGCGGGACGGAAGCGGACAATACGGCCATCCGGTCGGGCATTGCCAGTTACGGGATCAGGCATGCGGTGACTGCCAGGACAGAGCATCATGCTGTACTGCATACGCTGGAAGATCTGGAGCGAAGCGGACAGATCAAGCTGAGCTATGTGAATATCGATGAGAAGGGTAATGTAGATCTGAACCACTTGGAGGAGCTTATCTCACAGGAGAAGAGCTTTGTTTCGCTTATGCATGCAAACAATGAACTAGGTACGCTGACGGATATTGAAGCTGTAGGGGAGATATGTGAGCGACATGGCGCACTCTTTCATTGCGACACGGTACAGTCTATGGGTCATTACCCACATGACGTGCAGAAGCTGAAGGTTCATTTTCTGGTATGTGCGGCGCACAAGCTGCACGGACCAAAAGGAGTGGGCTTCCTTTATATCAATCATGCGGTAAAAGTTGCACCGATGATCAGCGGAGGTTCACAGGAGCGGAATATGCGGGGCGGTACGGAGAATATCTACGGTATCGCGGGACTCGCTAAGGCGCTGGAAATTGCATATAGGGAGATGGATGCCCACCATGCACATATTCAGGGCATCAAATCTTATATGAAGGAGCAGCTGGAGACCATTCCGGGAGTGACCTTCAACGGTGAAACAGATCCGTCTAGGAGTCTTTATACCGTTTTGAATGCTTCTTTTCCGGAGATGGAAATGGCTGATATGTTGTTGTTTAATCTGGATATAGCCGGGATCTCGGTGTCGGGAGGAAGTGCCTGCAGTTCAGGAACGAATATCGGTTCGCACGTGCTTGAAGCCATCGGTGCAAATCAGGAAAGACCGGCCATCCGCTTTTCTTTCAGCAAGCTCACGACACGTGAGGAGATCGACTTTGCGGTTTCGAAATTGAAGGCTGCTCTGGGGGTATAAAGGCGCAATGCTTTTGTAATATTTCCTTTTTCTCCAAACAATGTACCTGTATGCGATTGTTAGTAAGAGTGTTAAACCTTTAAACTGATTTATCTATGGAACTATTTGAAGAAAAGTATCAGGAAAGAGAGCGAATAGCAGAGACCTATTCTGGACCTGAAGACGACGACGATATAATGCCTCTTGACGACGACGAAGACAGCGATTTCGATCTGGACGCTGACGAGATAGACGACGACGATGATATTATTGCCGGTGATCCGGATCTTGATGACGATGACGACGATGATCTGATCGCGGATGATGATCTGACCGGCGATGAAGATTTTGCCGATGACGATGATATTATCCTCGATGATGACGACGACGATGAGGATATTGTGCTGGACGATGATGATGAGCCGACCACGGCGACAAATGCGCCTCAGCATCTTAATTCGCCCAATACAGGATTTTCATCTCGTGTGGAATCCCGCCAGTCGAGTCCCATAGTAGGGCACGAGCCGGGAACCGGGCCGGGAGGAGACCTTTAAACGTGTGTAAAAAAATAAACCCCGTCTGCATCTTTTGCAGGCGGGGTTTATTTTTGTTGCAGGCTTATGAATGCTGCTGTATTCTAGTTGTTCATCAGGCTGATGAAGCTGGAGATTCTCTCCTTCATTTCTCTGCGGTCAACGATGAAATCAAGGAACCCATGTTCGAGTACAAACTCGGAAGTCTGGAACCCTTTTGGAAGGTCTTTCTTGATGGTTTCTTTGATGACGCGGGGGCCGGCAAATCCGATCAGTGCTTCAGGCTCGGCGATGTTGATATCACCCAGCATTGCGTATGAAGCGGTAACGCCACCGGTTGTAGGGTCGGTAAGCAATGAAATGTACGGGATCTTCGCTTTGCTAAGCAGCGCCAGCTTGGCTGAAGTTTTCGCCATTTGCATCAATGAAAAGGCTGCTTCCATCATCCGGGCACCTCCTGATTTGGAGATCATCATGAAGGGGATGCGGTGTTCAATGCAATAGTCGATCGATCTTCCGTTCTTCTCACCAACCAGGGAACCCATAGAACCACCG